>JANWVS010000477.1 GCA_025056835.1 Gemmataceae bacterium
AATTTCGCGGGCGACCGGTCTTCGGCGTCGGCCCGCGGACCACGCATCGCGAAGACGACGGCTTCAGCGCCGAGGAACGAAAAGCCTTGGCCTACGACAATGAATTATTGGCTCACAATTCGTACCTGCAGGCGTTTGCCGATCTCGGATTGCTGGGAGGTTTCTGTTTCGTCGGGGCCTGCTTGTTGGCCATGGCCACGCTCATTCGCTTTCGCCGCTACGAGGCAGCGATCGTGGATCCAGGCCAGCGCCAACTCTTGCCCTATTTGTTTGGAGCGCTGACGGCGTATCTGATGGGGATGATGTCGCTGTCGATCTGTTATCTGACACCGACCTATTTCATTTTGGCGGCACCGGTGGCCTTCGCACGAACAACCGTGACCGAGCCGCCGTTACCGCCGCTGCGTCTGGATCGTGTTGCTGTCCGCAACGTACTTGTCGCAGGTATCGGCGTGCTGGTGCTGGTTTATCTCTGCGTCAAATTCTTGCGAGGCTGAGGAATGCAACAGCGCGTGGCGAGCAACGTGATTTGGAACTGGGCCGGCAGCTTGACTCACCTGTTGGTCGGTTTCGTGGTCATGCGCTTTTTGGTGGACCGCCTCGGCCCAACGCTCTACGGCTTATGGATCCTGATCGCGGCGCTGACCGGCTACTTCAGCATGCTCGATTTGGGCATCAGCGGCGCCTTGTCGCGCAACATTGCCTTTCTGCGTTCCCGTGGCGACTCCGACGGCGTGAACCGGTTGGTGAGCACGGCCGTGGCCATGTTGCTCGGCGCCGCGGCCTTGACGGTGGCCGCAACCGGCCTCGTTCTGGTTATCTTTTTTCATATCTTCAGCGTCCCCGAGGAAGTCACCCGCGACGTCCAAATTGCCATCGTCTTGGTCGGGCTGAACCTCGCTTTGAGTTTCCCCTGCGGTGTTTTTTTCAGCATGCTCTGGGCCTACGAGCGGTTCGACTTGCTCAACCGGGTCGAGATTCCCAGCATCCTGGCTCGGGCCGTGTTGACCATCTGGTGGGTCAGTCATGGCGGCGGACTAATCGCCTTGGCGATCATCACGCTTGGTACGTCGTTGGCCTCCGGGTTGGGCAAGATGGTCTGTTGCTTTCGGATTGAGCCGCGCCTGCGTGTCAGTGCCAAGTTAGTCGACGCCGAGGCGGGCCGTGCGATGTTCGGCTACGGCATCTGGTTTTTCCTATTGTCGCTGTCGCGCACGGTCGGCCCACAGATCAGCCCGACATTGGTCGGCAACCGCTTGGACGCTGCCAAGGTGACGGCGTTTCGAATCCCCTTGCAATTGACAGCCTACGCCAACACATTTCTTTGCGCCGGAACTCAGGTACTGACGCCCCACGCCACGGCCCTTCATGCCAACGAGAAAGCTGACGAACAACGCCGGCTCTTTCTCGACGGCGGTCGTTATTCGCTTTACCTTGGTCTCGGCTTCGTCAGTCTCTTTTTTTGGTTGGGCGAGCCGTTGATCCGACTGTGGATGGGGGCTGAGTTCGTTCATACCTGGAATTTGTTGATGATCCTCGCCTTGGGCGAGTTGTTGCCGATGTCGCAATGGATCAGCCACGGCGTCATGCTCGGCATGGGTAAGCACAGGTCGATGGCCATTCTCAGCGTGGTGGAAAACGTCGTCATGACGGCGCTGGCGTGGTTCTTGATCGGCTCCTACGGACTGGTGGGGGTGAGTGTCGCCGTGGCCGTGCCAGCCTTCGTCTTTCGCGGGCTATGGCAGTGGTGGCTGGGTTGTCGGCTGGTTGGCATCTCGCTGTGGCAATCGCTGTGGCATAGCTTTGTGCCCACGGTCGCTCTGGCCGTCGTGCCGGCGTTGATCCTGGCGGGTTGGCTGGCGTGGCTGCCGGTAACGACTTGGCCGCGATTATTGCTGGCGGCCGCCGTCTACGCCGCGACCTATGCTGTCGGAGGCGTGTGGGGGCTGCTCGGCCTGGAGCGGACCAAGAAACTGTTCGGCATGGCACCGGCGACGGAGCCGCTGTTCTCGGCGGGGCAAAACGCAAGCTAGAGTAGAGTGATGCCGATGCAACGTCTCAAACGGCGGCGCGTGGCCCACGTGACCTTGGGCCTTGATGTCGGCGGGCAGGAAAGGCTGCTCGTGGAGTTCGCCCGTCATACCGACCGTGTTGCTTTTGATTTGTTTATGATCGTTCTCAGTGAGCGCGGTCGCTTCGCCAACGCCATTGAGGCGGAAGGCTGGCCGGTGTTGACTCTGCACGAGCCGCCCGGCTTGCGCCCGAAACTGCCGTGCCGTCTAGCGGCCCTAATGCGTCGCTTGCACATCGATGTGGTGCACACGCACGACGACAAACCGCTTCTGTACGGTACGGTGGCGTCTCGACTCGCCGGAATTCGGCGCGTCATCCACACGCATCACCACGGCGTGTTACCCGGGCTGTCTTGGCGCCGCGAACGCCTCATCGCCTTGGCCGGTCATGGTGTCGATCGATTCGTTTGTGTTTCGCACGACGCGGCCGGACAATTGGCCCATCGAGGTGTGCCGCGCCGTCGCTTGTGCGTCGTCTGGAATGGCATCGACCTGACACGGTTCAATTACACTGGGCCGCAACGGGACGGTCCCATCGTCTCGGTGGCGCGACTTAGCCCGGAGAAGGACGTGGCCAACCTGGTGCGAGCCATGGCGGTCGTCGCCCGGGTGGATGCTTCGGCCCGCCTGGAAATTGCCGGCGATGGACCGTGCCGGGAAGAGCTTTTGCACTTGACCCAGGCACTCGGCCTCGGTGGGCGTGTGCGATTCCTCGGCGAAACCGACGACATTGCAGGCCTCTTGGCGCGTGCGAGCCTGTTTGTATTGCCGTCGCAAACAGAAGGGATTTCGCTGACAGTGCTCGAGGCGATGGCCCGCGGCCTGCCGGTCATGGCGACCCGGGTGGGCGGCACACCGGAAGTGGTCGT
>JANWVS010000478.1 GCA_025056835.1 Gemmataceae bacterium
TGAGTGAACTGCGCAAGGAAGATCAAGATCGTTGGCGTGAATTGCACGAATTGCTGGGATTATCGCCCGCGGACGATTCGCCATCAACGACAAAACCATCACCGCCAAAAGAGACGGCGACAACTGCAACCATGTCCGAATCGCTCCGAGGCGAACCGGCGGGCGTGCAGGACGCAAAGGCCGCGGCTGTCGCATCCGCTGCGGCGCATATGGCGTCGCAACCTGTCGCCGGCGATCGCGCCGAGGCCCAGCAAGCCCGTCGAAGCAGCCAGGGCGAACGGAGCAAGGCCCAGAGAGAAGGCGAAACGAGCCACGGGGCCGACGGCGCCGGCCAACCGGCGCTGGCGGACGACGCGGCGCAACCCGACGAATCGCCAAGCGGCCGCGAGGTCGACGAAGAGGATACCGACGACGAGGAAGTCATTCTCGAATCGTCACCGGCGGACGATGAGGACGACGACGAGCCGATCGAAACCTTCGCCGACTGGAACGTACCTTCGTGGCAGGAAATTGTAGCATCGTTGTATCGGCCTGATCGCTAGAGGGCGTCGGGCCAAACCGGGAGCAGAGCCGTGGCGGATGCGATCATCGACCCCGTTGGCCTTGAAGAGCTGCCGGTGCTGGCGACGCTTTACAATCAAATCTTCCGACCAGCCCGAGATCTGGAATCCTTCCAGAGGCGGTTTCGCGGCCGTTACAACGTGTTGATGTTCGTCGCGCGCATCGAGGACCGTCCGGTGGGCTTTTTCATGGGTTTCGAACTGAAACCCGGTACCTTTTTTTCCTGGTTCTACGGCGTGCTGCCGGAATACCGCCGCCAGGGAATCGCTTCGCAGCTGATGGACGCCGTCCACAGCTGGGCGCGGCAAAACGATTATGAATTTGTCCGCTTCGAGTGCCACAATCAGCACCGGCCGATGCTGCACCTGGCCATTGCCCGGGGATACGACATCACCGGTCTTCGCTGGGACGCCGATCGCGGCGAGAACCTGATCATTTTCGAAAAGTCGCTCTTGTAGCGGCGTGCGATGGTGCCTGTCGAGTAACCGCCCGAACGATGCATCAGGACGCGAGCTTGCTGCGGCGCGATCGACGGCCGCCGACGGCCTATCGGCGTTTCTCGGTAGAAATCGTTGCAACTGCCCCGAAATACGTGCCATTTTTCGCGAACGCCGCCAACGAAAATAAACGGGGCCAGCTTTGGTTACCACGGCATGGGGCGGCCGGGCGCAGGTGCGGCGACGGCGCCTGATTCGCTAGTGCTCGGCCCTACTGATGATACGATCGGTTGCGGCGGAGCAACCCGTTGGTTACTGCCGCAAGCCGGTCCTCGTAAGATAGAGACACCAAGCCCGGCTCGATGAGGAGCAGTTGCCAGTGCTGGAGGAAGATTCATGACGGGCGATATTTTCTTGTGCCGGCTGTTTGGCATTCCGTTTCGGTTGCACTGGAGTTGGTTCCTGGCGATATTTCTGGTGTCGTGGACGCTGGCAACCGGTTTCTTTCCGCAAACTTTGCCTGAGTTCAGCACCGAGTCCGAAGCTCTGTGGGGCCTCGGCTTCTTGGCGGCACTGGGATTGTTTATTTCCGTACTGCTGCATGAACTGGGCCATGCAATCGCAGCCCGACGGCTTGGAGTGGAAGTGCGCGGCATCCGATTGTTCATCTTCGGCGGCGTGGCGGAACTGGGAAGTGAACCGAACAAGGCCGGACATGAAATTGTTATCGCCGTGGCAGGCCCCGTGGTTACGTTGCTGTTGATCTTGCTCTATGAGTTGGGACTAACGCTTATCGTCATGCAAAGCTCCGTCAGTTGGGACCTGAGCAGCGGTATCCTGCAGCTGCAAGGCGGAAGCCTGGCGACGGTCGGCGCCGCGGCGTTGCTCTTTTACCTGGGCATGATCAACACGTTTTTGCTCGTGTTCAACATGATCCCGGCGTTCCCGCTCGACGGCGGCCGAGTGTTACGCGGCATCATTTGGGGCGCGACCAACAATTACCTCACCGGCACGCGAGTGGCCGGCGGCATCGGCATCGCCTTCGCGTATTTGCTGTTTATCGGCGGCATCCTCAACGCGTTGGGAGGCAATTTGTTCGGCGGAGTCTGGTTTTTCTTCCTGGGAATGTTCCTGCAAAACGCCGCCCAATCGAGCATCGCTTATGCGCAACTGCAACAGCTGCTGCGCGGTGTTCGCGTGGCCGATATGATGCGCCGTGATCCGGTCACCGTCGATGCAGGACTGACGCTTCGCGAGGTTGCCGACGAATACTTCCTTCGTTTTCCCTACAAGTCGTATCCCGTGATCCACGATGGGCGCTACGTCGGGATGCTCAGTTTGCGCGCGCTTCAGGAGGAGCCGCGCGAACTGTGGCACACGCGCTTGGTCGGCGACGTGGTGGCCAATGGTCCGATACTGCCGAGCGTCAAACCGAACGAGCCGGTCTTGCAAGCCATGCGCAAACTGGCCGAAAGCGGACAGAGCCGCTTGGCTGTGGTCGATGATGGAACGTTGGTGGGGTTGCTGTGCGGTCGGGACGTGATGGACCTGATGGAAATTCGTGCCGGCTTGGCCGCGGCCCGCGTGTGGCAGGAGCGCCGGGCGGCCTGAGACCCGCCTTGGCGACGGCATCAGCGGCGCTCGGTGTGGAAACGCGACGACAAGGCGCGCAGCGTCTCGTCCACCGCAACGAGCAGACTCGGCGTCGGTGGTTGCTCCCACAGCAAGCCGCGCCAGCGAAGTCGCACCGGCCACTGGGCATGCACGGCCGCCCGGTTAAACTGCTCGCGAACACGCTGCGCCCAGACCAACCCCCAACGGTCGCGCAACGAAAGCCAGGTGCGATCGGCGGCGTCTCCGGTGGAACTAGAGTCGCCTCTGAACCACGCGAGCCAAGGGGCGCTGAGCCAACACAGCCGGACAAGCTCCCCTTCGTAGC
>JANWVS010000479.1 GCA_025056835.1 Gemmataceae bacterium
GCGCTCAAGATACTCTGGAAAATCGCGTACGTTGAAGAGATAGTCCTCCAAGAATTGCCGGTAGCGTGGAGGATCCCGTTCCACGTCGAGCCAGAGTTTCAGATGGTCTTCATCGGAAAAGTATTCGTAGGGCATATTGCCTGGGTAGCTGCCGAAGGGAACTTCACACACGGCATCGACGCAGAAAAAGGGGATCGCCGTCGCCGTGGGGTCGCGGCGGATTTCGTCGTTGGCAATGAGTCGCTCGCAAGTGACAATGAGCCGCTTGGCGGCCCGGGCGATGTCGAGGTCTGCCACGCTCGTGCCCCGAAGGCGGCAGTTACCGAAGCAATCGGCCTCGTGAACGTGAATTGCCGCCACGTCTGGATAGAGGGCCGGCACGGCCGTGAGCATGTCGCCCGTGAAGGGGCAAACGATGGTCTTGGCCGCGCTGCGGCGGAACGAGTCGGTCCCGACCAGCGAACGACAGGGTAAAAACGACAGACCCATCGCTGCGGCTTTAAAACGCAAGGCCATTGTGTAATTTGACCATTCGACGACCTCGACTTCGCCGGATTCCATGACCCGCCGAGCGTGGGGCGAGAGGCCTCGCGCTTCCAAACCGACCGTGTAGGCGTTATCGACCTTGGCAAGCAGCTGGCCGCGTCCGGTCTGATTACCCGCGGCGAGGATTTGGAATGTGTGCGTGGCGGTGTAGCCGGCGAAACGAAGCCGCTGCTTGTTCTGGCGAACGATCTCGTGGGCGACGGCGGTGGGGATGCGATCGCCGCCGAAGCCCCCCAGCACCAGATAGTCGCCGTCCCGCACCAGCCGGGCGACGGCTTCGGCAACGGTGGTGAGCTTATTGGTCAGGGCGCGCGATTTGGCGCGGAAGAAATGACGAGCATTTTCACTGGAGGGATCGCAAAACAGCGGACCGCCGCCTTGTTGGGATTCCGTCATGACGGTCTGCTCATGAGGAGGCCGCTTTCCCATGACCCTCGACGCGGAGCTTCAGGTCACGTCTTCGAATTCGCGCAACAATTTGCGAAAGCGGGGATCGCTACGGATCGACTCGAGGTCGCTGTCTTCGCGCATGTAGCGAAAATCGCGATAGCCAAGCTCGATGGCCCGCCGCAGCGTTTTCAAGGCCAGGTCGGTGCGTTTCAACAAGGCAAAGCTACAGGCGAGATTGTAATGAGCCAACGGGTCATTCGGCCGCAAATGAACCAGCCGCTTGTCGATGTGCAGTCCTTCGACGATTCGGCCCTTGAGTGTCAGGTTGTTGCCGTGGATGCGAAGGACATCGACGTAATCAGGATATCGCTCCAAGATGCCCGCGAAGAAATCCAGTTCAAATTCCAGCTGCGATTGATCGGTCGCCTTGACCAGCGCCCCGCTGGTCGAGGGCGGCTTGGATGCGCCTCCCGGCTTGCCCTTGTTGGTCATGGCCGAATTCCTCGGTCAGTGAACAATCATGCGTCTCGATCTTTGCAATATATCGGAGGTTGGAGCGAAACGCAACGTGATTGTCGGCTCGCCCATCCGCGATGCTCGGCCTTCCTTTGGGCGAGGCGCCGGGCCGTGCTCGCACCGACGCTATTGCCGTCCGTAGGCGACAATGGTGATGTCGTCGTGTTGTTTGCAGCCCTTGGCGAATTCTTTGACGGCGTTGAGGAGGGCATCGACCATGCTCCGCGGGTTTTTCGCCGCAGGTTTGAGGGCTTCGAGCACGCCCGTCATTCCGAACTCGGCCGCCGCCTTGTTTTGCGCTTCCGTCACGCCATCGGTGAACATGATGATGCAATCGCCGGGGGCCAACGACACCGTAGCCGACTCGTAAGGAATTCCTTCGGCGACGCCCAACGGAAAACCAGCCAATTCGCGGGCCATGCCGTCCTCGAAGGTATCGGTGGCTTTCCTGTAAACGAGCGGCGGAAAGTGGCCGGCGTTGACGAGTGTTACCTGATGCGACTTGGGATCAAGTAACGTGGCCCCCAAGGTAACAAACCGGTCGAGCAAACCAGCTTCTTGCATGTTGTCGTTGAGGCGGCCGACAGCTTCGGCAAGGTCGGAAGTCGTCAGCATGCACGACCGGGCATCGGAACTGACCTTGGCCATGAGCAAAGCGGCCGGAACGCCCTTGCCGGCAACGTCGCCGATCATGATGCCGAAGCGGCCGTCCGGCAATTCGATGAAATCGTAGTAATCGCCACCGACCTCTTGCGCTGATTCGTAATGAGCGGCGAACTGATAACCGGCGGGTTGTCGGAATTTCTTCGGCAAGAAGCTCTGTTGAACTTTCTTGGCGGTCTCCAGGTCTCGTTCCAGACCGGCTCGGGCGACGATGCGTTCGTGCATTCTGGCGCTTTCGACGGCCACCGCCGCCTGGCCCGCCACGGACAGCAGCAGTTTCAGGTCCTCTTGATTGAATTTCTTGAAGCGGTCTTGCGTATCGAGCTGGATCACGCCGAAGGCATTGGGACTGCTGCGGCCGACCAGCGGCACGCACATGACCGAGCGGATGCGGCAATCCGCGATGCTTTGCGACAGATCGAATTGTTTATCCGACGCCGCATCTTCACTCAGGATCGACTGCTTGTTCTCGATACAGCGGTTGATGATCTTGCGGCTGAAGCCGGCCTTTTCCTCGTCGCCCGGGCGGCGCGTCTTGGTGACGCGCGGGATCAGTTTGCCGTCTTCCGCCATGATGATGAAGGCCCGATCGGCCTGACGGAAGACATTGAAGAGGCTGTCGACGATCTTGGGCAGCAGTTGGTCCAAGTTAAACGTCTGCGACAGTTCCGCTCCCAGTTCCAACAACATCGCCAGTTTTTCGGCCGGCTGCGCTTCGAGCACTTGCTTGCTCGATTGGTTCAGCGTCGCCTCGACGGTGGAGCTGTCCGGTTCCTGCTCCTCTTCTTCGGGGGCGGCACGCAATTCCGCGG
>JANWVS010000047.1 GCA_025056835.1 Gemmataceae bacterium
GTTAAGCTAGACATAGCGGTGAATTGGCGAGGGCAGGAAAGCAGAGCCGAAAGAGGGACTTGACCGCGAAGCGGTAATCTACAACTCCAGCAGCGATTGTCGCGTTCTGGGCAATGGCTGACGCTCGGCAGGACTTTGCTGAGCGTCGTTGAACAGGGGCTTGTCTGACACCAGGGCAAGAGGATATACTATGGGTGGAACCTGTTAGCAACCCATTTCCGTGAGGGGGCGATCTGGTATCGACCGGGTAAGTTGAAGTGTAGGTGGCGTGTCGTGGTTGATCAGTTGGCCACGTAAAAAGCTGATCACAACCTTACGTGCTGAACCTCAATTCAGCATGGCTGCCTAATTAGCGGTAGCCCGAGGTCCGCGAGGTTTGCCTGAGACGTTGCGGCCTCGTCGCCAAATCAGGATCGCCGGCGCTTGGGTCCGTCGCGAGGCGGGCCACTGTCGGAGGCGGCGTCGGTTAAACTACACTGCCGAATAGCTCGGGTCGCGACCGCTTGCCGAAGCGGCACGGGCGAACGCGATGGGTTCGGCCCATCAAACTTGGCAAGCTACACACGTAGAAGCAGACGCCGAAGTACGCCGAGACCCGGGTTCAATTCCCGGCGCCTCCATTAAGTCATTACGCAGCCATGAGTTACGACGAGCATCAAAACGCAAAGAAGCGTACCTCGCAAGGGGTTGCGACGAAGTTTGCGTTTCGCTGCGTTTCGCGACGTTTCCTGACTGCGCCGGATTTTGCGCCTCCAGTGCGCCGCTTTTCGCGCCGCTGTGTGAATGTTTAGGAACCCATCTCATCGCTCTCTCGAAGGCCGCTTCCATCGGGTCAACGTAGTGCCGCAACGCCACGCTCGGCGTGTTGCCCAACCACTTCGCCACCGTGGCTAACGGGAAACTTTGGGCCAGGTCCGAGTCGCAACTGGCCCGCAAAGAATGCCACAACCTCGGCCAAGGTACGACGCCGGCACGGCGAACAACCTTGCTGAGGCTCGTTCGCAAATTGGCGTTGGCCCAGCCATATTGGCCTTGCGCCCGCCGGCGATACTCTGTCGGGAAAAACGTAAACGCTTCCCTCGGCCGCTTGCTCGAACACCGTTTCTACGTGCGGAGGCACAAGCGGCAACAAAGGAATGATGCGGTCGTCTTTTCCAAGGGTTCCGTCCCAGGCGATGGCACGCTCAGCCGGCCGCGCTCCCAATCAACGTCGCGCCAGGTGAGCGAAACGGCTTCCGACGGCACGCGCAAGTCGGCGAACCGGCCAAGGCCACCAACAGTTTCCACCAGACGTCTGGGCAATGGTCGACCACGCGCGGGGCGCCCGCGATGGGAAAGTGGGCCCGACGCTCGGACGAGTTGCCGCTTCGCTGCCGGACGTGCCGTCAGGGGTTCGCGTTCAAGTGGCCAAGGCAAACAGCATCTTCGAGCATTTGCCGGGCATGGCCCAAGCGCTTGTGAATCGTTGTCGGCCGAAGTCCGCGTCCTTGCATCGTGGCCCGAAACGCTTCGCCGTCGGCATGGGACAGGGTTGCCAAGGGGCGTTCGCCGAATTGCTTGACAAGGCCCGCCGCCGTCTGTCCCCAAGTCAACAGGGACGCCGGCTTGCGGCCCATCGCCTTCTTGCCGGCCAGCCAGCTTGTGAGCAACTCGCTGCCGCTCAGCCGTCGTTGCGGTTCGATTAGCCGAGCTGCAGTCAGCTTGTCCTTGAGCTTCGCGCCAATGGTCGCCAGTGGGGACCAGTATCCCGGCGTTGGCACGCTTCGGCCGGATCGTCGATCAGCGTTGGCTCACGAGTAGCGACGGCGCAGCGGCGGACCGCTTGAAGTACGCTTACGACCGCAACGGCAACCTCACCACCGACGAGACCGGTCGGCAGGCGGTCTACGATGCCTGGAACCGGCTGGTGGCGGTCACGGACGCTGGCGGCAACCCACTGAAGACCTATGCCTACGATGGCCTACATCGCCGCATCAGCGAGACAGCCAACGGCACCACGACCGACTTCTACTACTCGAACGCCTGGCAAGTCCTGGAGGAGCGTGTAACGAGCGGGGGTACGTCAGTCCCCCGAGTGCAGTACGTTTGGAGTCCGGTCTACGTCGATGCCCTGATCCTCCGCGACCGCGACAGCAACGGCGACGGCACACTGGACGAACGCTTGTACGTCGTGCAGGACGCCAACTATAATGTCACCGCGATCTTTGACAACGCGAGCAACGTCGTCGAACGTTACGTTTACGATCCGTTCGGCCTGGTAACGGTGCTCGCCCCCGATTGGAGCGAGCCTGCCGGCAGCGCCTTCGCCTGGCTCTATCTGCACCAGGGCGGCCGGTTCGATGCGACGAGCGGCCTGTACCACTTCCGCCACCGCGACTACTCCCCCACCCTCGGCCGGTGGACCAGCCTGGATCCCATCCAATATGACGCGGGAGATGTGAATCTATATAGATATGTACATAACAACACTGCTAACATTATTGATCCAAGTGGTTTGGCATCGAGTTGGTTCACTACCTTGGTCGGCGCTGCCGTTGGCACCGTTGTTGGTGGGGTTTCGAGTGCTGTTAGCTATACCGTAACGTCGGTTATGAATGGAAATTTTTCATGGAGTGGCCTAGGCGGTGCAACTCTGGGTGGTATCGTTGCTGGTGGGACGACGGGTGCGATTGTCGGAGCAGGCGCTGGGTTATTGATGGGAGACCCTAGCGCGAGTGCGGTTGGAATCGCCATCACTGCTGGCGTTAGCGCTACTATAGTAGGCACCGCGACGGGAGGCACAGGTGCAGCAGTACTAGGTGGAGAAGGCAGTGCTGGCCAGTGGGTTGGCCAAGGTTGGAATGGAATCAACACCACGATCGGTTGGGGTTGGGTTGGAATTGGCTGGATTGTCGATGTTGTAACTGGCACCAACGCAATGACGGTGTCTTTAGGAAATAACGCGATTCAAGTTCAGAAACATCCTTGGATGTATTCGTTTGGTGCAATGACAATGGGTCAAGTTGTCGTTTACGGAAGCAACTTTGGGCCGAATGTTCTGCAGGTGCAGGGTGATAATCTAGTTCCGGTCGGCCTACATGAAGAACAGCACACATACCAAGGGCAGATCCTTGGTCCTCTATATTTTCCTCTGCATGGCTGCTGCGGCGTTTTATCCCTCATTTTCACGGCAGATTGGCATAAGGGCAATCCTTTGGAATGGGGCCCAATGGACAATCCACCCCGCCCGTGGCCGTGGTGAAAATAATGCAATCCTATTGGGGTTATGATGAAAAAAGTACTTTCTAAGGCAATTGGCTACGGAATTGTATTTTTTTGTCTGCTTAGTCCAGTAATATATATTATTTTTGCTCCAGACATAGTAGCACCCCGCTCAATTATCAATAACAGCGGAGAACAGATCATCATCGAAAGGGAAGGCGAATCACTTGTGGTGGCTCACGGTGAGGCTGGCACCCTTCTTCCAAAAGAAACTTTGGATTTCTGTATCCGGCGTGCAGATGGTACGAGATTCAACTATCGGTGGCAGCCTTTTCCATGGTATGATTATATAATATCTAATCATATTTACCTGCAATTGGAACCAGACTTTCGCGTATATTTGCTCCGCGAAGCCTCGAAGTCAATTGTACATGAGTTACCTAAACAACCTGAAATGTGGCCGTTAATACCGCAAAATTCTCCTTGAACGCCAGCAGACCACAATTTTTCTATCCTGCATAAGCTATTTCCCACAACGCCGTGGAATGGAGAGGATCCCATGGACATTTCTACGTTTTATTATTCGATGACTGGCAAGTAGTGGACGATCGCGTCGGCGGCCAGGTGAAGATCCAGTACGTCTGGAGTCCGGTCTACGTCGATGCAATGATGTTGCGAGACCGCGACACGAACGGCGACAGCCACTTGGACCAACGCCTGTACGTCGTGCAGGACGCTAACTATAATGTCACCGCGCTCTTTGACAACTCGGACAACCTCGTCGAACGCTACGTTTACGATCCGTTCGGCAGTGTGACGGTCCTCGACGCTGGCTGGAATGTCTTGGCCGCCAGCGCCTTCGCCTGGCTCTACCTCCACCAGGGCGGCCGGTTTGATGCCACGAGTGGCCTGTACCACTTCCGCCACCGCGACTACTCCCCCACCCTCGGCCGCTGGACCAGCCTCGACCCGATTCGCTACTCAGCCGGAGATGTGAATCTCTATCGAGCCCTAGCGAACAGCCCTACCAACGCGGTAGATCCAAATGGACTGGATTGGGTTGAGACAGTGGCAGGCTGGATTGGCAGTGGCAGGCTGGATTGGGGTGGATCGGGTTCGCAGTTGGGACAGGTATCTGGGCCACCACCGCACCGGCTGGTTCGCGCAAACGAGCCATTTCGCCGCGGGCATGGGCGATACGGTCAGCATGGGGCTGACCCGTCGTGTGCGTCGGGGATTCGGTTTTGATGATGTGGTCGATTACGACTCAGGAGCTTACTCAGGCGGTCAGGCAGGGCTGTTCGATTGTGCCATGAGTCCGTTTGCGTCGGTCGTAATCCGGTCCGGCGCGCTCAGAGAATCACGACCGGCACCCCAAGCGAACGGCCCTGTTCCGGTGCCGATTGACCTCGGATTCGCCTTGTCGGCCGAGCGGGGTTCATGGTAGAAACTCGCTGGTTTTCGTCCCTTTCCTGAACGGATGCTGGAAAGTGGGACCTCATGAAGAATTTTTTGCGAGCGCTGCGGTACTGCTGGCCCTATCGTTATCGTGTGGTTGCCTCGGTGGTTTGCGCCCTGACGGCGGCGGCGCTTTGGAGCCTTAACTTCACTGCGATCTATCCTGTCCTCAAGATTCTCGGAGGCGAAGAGAACCTGCAGGTTTGGATCAACAAGTGTATTCAGGAAGTTCAGACGCGCATCGTGCCTCTCGAGAACGATATCGCCCATTTGAAGGCCCGGCAGCAGCGTGTCGATCAACAACCACCCAGCGAACAACGCGACCGCGATTTGCGTCGCATCGCCGGGAGCATGTCCGATTTGGAAAGCCGGCTCGAAGCGGCCCGGCGAGAGTTGTATCGCTACCAGGTAGCCAAGAAATACATCGACTTGTTGCTACCGACTGGTAATTTCCAAACCTTGGCCCTGATGCTCGGTCTGGTCATCGCCGGCATGACACTCAAGGGGATCTTCGAATTTTGCCAGGAAACGTTGGTGGGAAACGTCGTTAATCGTTCGCTGTTCGACCTTCGCAACGTCTTTTATCGCCACGCCATCCACCTCGACGTCGCCAATTTCAACGCCAGCGGCAGCCACGAGCTGATGTCGCGGTGTACGCACGACATGGAAGTGCTCGGCAGCGGTCTGAAAACAGTCCTCGGCAAGGTAGTCGCCGAGCCGCTGCGGGCCTTTGCGTGCGTCGTGGTCGCCTGTTTTATCAGCTGGCAACTGACTTTTTTCTTTCTGACCCTCGTTCCGATTTCGCTCTACGTGCTGACGCGCATCGGCCGCAACATGAAGCGGGCCACGCGCAAAGTGCTGGACCGCATGTCGAGTATCTTGCAAATCCTGCAAGAGACGTTTGTCGGCATTCGCATCGTTAAAGCGTTTGCCCGCGAGGCCCACGAGCGCCGCCGTTTCCGTGCCGCGACCAAAGACTACTATCACAAGGCAATGTGGGTGGTGAAACTCGACGCCCTTTCCGGCCCGATCGTCGAGGTGTTTAGTGCCGTGGTCATTGCTTCGGCCTTGCTCGTCGGCGCGTACCTGGTCTTGGAACGAAAGTTGACGTTGTTTGGCATCCCGATGACCGACGCGCCGCTGGAGATGGAGTCGTTGCTTCAACTCTACGCCCTGCTGGCAGCGATGTCCGACCCGGTCCGCAAACTTTCATCGGTCTACACGCGGATCCAAGCGGCTTGGGCGGCGTCGGATCGTATCTTCACCCATCTCGACCGGGAGCCGAAAATCCGCTCCCACGGCAACGCACCCGTGCTCGCCCGGCACCATCAGGCCATCGAATTCCGTAACGTGTGCTTCTCGTACGAGCCTGGGCATCCGATCCTGACCGGCATCAACCTTTACGTGCCTCATGGCCAGGTCGTGGCTTTGGTCGGGAAGAACGGCTGTGGGAAAACGACACTGCTGAACCTGTTGCCGCGGTTTTACGACCCCGATCACGGCGCGATTCTCATCGACGGCCGCGACATCCGCCACGTGCAGCTAAGGAGCCTGCGCAAACAGGTGGGCATCGTCACCCAGGAAACGATCCTTTTCAACGACACCATCTATCACAACATCGCCTACGGCAAGCCGACGGCCACGCGCGAGGAGATCGAAGAGGCCGCGCGCCGAGCGCAGGCCCACGATTTCATCGCCCGCTTGCCCCAAGCCTACGAGACGGTGGTCGGCGAGGGCGCCACCAAGCTTTCCGGCGGCCAGAAACAACGCTTGAGTCTGGCCCGAGCGATGCTGAGCAATCCGAGCATCCTGATTCTCGATGAATTCACAAGCCAAGCCGACGCCGAATCAGAGGTCGAGGTGCATCGCATCCTGCACGAGTTTGCCAAGGGCCGCACGACGTTTCTCATCACGCATCGTTTTCACACCTTGGAAATCGCCGATCGGATCATCGTGCTCGATCAGGGGCGGATCATTGCCGACGGCCGCCACGACGACTTGTACCGCACCTGTCCGCTGTACCAGCGTTTACACGAAGCCCACGGGCAGCGGCTTGTGGCCTGAACGGGACGATGTGCCATGGTTTGGCCCTTGCGTTGTGCTCTGGCGAGCTTGGTCTTGCTTGTGGCTGCCGCGTTGTGTTTGCCGGGCCTGGGCGACCGCGATTTGGCAAGCAGCCATGAAGCCCGCGCCGGCCAAAACGGCGTTAGCATCCTCGAAACCGGCTGCTGGCTGCTGCCGCGTCTATTCGACGAGCAGCTCGAACTGCAAAAGCCGCCGTTGTATTATTGGCTCGTGGCCGTGATCGGCTGGTGTGCCGGTGCGGTTGACGCCTGGGTGGTGCGGCTGCCGGCGGCTTTGGCCAGTCTCGGCTGCGCGGCGCTGGTACTCGGCTGGTCCTGGCGCCGCGGTCGGTTTGCGGAAGGAGTCGTCGCGGCCGGGATTTTGACGACGTGCTGTCACTTCACACACCTGGCCCGTATCGGTCGGATCGACATGCCGCTAACACTGTGCGTGACGGCCGCGTTGCTCAGCTTTTACGCGAGTAGCGGTTGGTTCGCGTGGTGGGTCGGTTGTTTGGCCGTTGCCGCGGGCATCCTCCTCAAGGGACCGATCGCGGCCGCGCTGGTTGGGATCGTGCTTATGGTGTCGCGAATTGCCGACCCGCGATGGTGCCGCGTTGGCAGCACGGCAGGGACCGATGGTCTCGGGCATCCATCTCCTTGGCGTTGGCTGGGCGCAACGGTGCTCATCGCGGCGCTGGCAGCTCCCTGGTTCGTGTGGGCCAATTACGCCACCGCCGGACGATTGTGGGACGTCTTCTTCGTCTATCACAACTTTGAGCGCGGTTTCGGCTCGGCAACTCTGGCCGCGCATCCGCCCTGGTTTTATGCCGTCCGCTTGCTCGTCGATACCCTCCCGTGGAGTCTGGCGGTGCCCGTGGCCGTTGCTCTTGCCTGGCGGCGCGGTTGGTGGCGCGACGACCCGTGGTGCCGATTCGGCTGGATGTGGTTCGGGGCGATCTTCATACTTTTATCGCTGTTGCGTTTCAAGCGGGCGGATTACCTGCTGCCGGCTTATCCTGGTCTGGCGCTGTTTTTGGCAACGGTAGCGGTGCGCTGGTGGCGTGAGCAAATCGCGACCTGGTGTCATTGGGCGGCGCCGCTTGGCTTCGCGGTCGTGGTACTCGTTTATGCCGCGGGCTGGGGAACGTATCTCGCCTGGGAAGATCGGAGCTGGCCATACCGTTCCGCTGCCGAACGGATTCGCGGCCAGGCGGGAGTCGATACGCCGGTGATCTTTTTCCGCGCCGAGCTTCATCCGTTGGCGTTTCACCTGGGCCGACCGCTTGGATCGGTTCGTGAATGGGAGAATCTCGAGGTCTGGGCCAGGGAGCCGCGGCCGATCTACTTTGTGATGCCCGAAGAATATGCGGCGACATGGCCGGAGCATCTCGTTTCGGGCCGACTGCAACTGGTCTTTCGGTTGGGAGATTGGCTCACCGGGAAACACGATCGCAACCTCGTTGTGCTGCGCAATGTTCCCTAGCCTGCGAAAGAGGGAGACTGGTAAAATACCACTGTGGGTCGGAGACCCACCCCCTAGCGTTCCCGCCTCCCCGCCACGGCAAGGAGCCGCAGATGTCGTTGTTGTTTCCTGTGCTGGTTCTGACCGTCGTTGCTCAGGTTGGTGAAAGTCAGCCGGAACCGCCCCGCCTGCCCGACCTGAGCCTTAAAAAGGAGCTAAGCCGGCTTCAAGGCGCTTGGCAGATCGAGAGTTTTGAAGACAACGGCGTCAAGGCAGCGCCGGCAGAAATGAAGAACGCGACGATCTTTTTCGGCCGCGACACTTATTTGGTGCGCGGCCTCGATAATTTCCTGCAAATCGGCGTGCTCAAGTTCAATCTGAAGAAGACCCCCAAAACGATCGACGCCGTCGTGGTGCGCGGGCCGAATAAAGACGCCATCATGCTCGGCATTTACCTGCTCGAAGGGGACACGCTGACGATCTGCTGGGACGTCACCGGGGACGAGCGGCCCAAAGAATTTGCCGCCCCAGCCGGCTCCAACCGCCAACTGCTGGTGTGCAAGCGAATCCGTTCGAAGGACGAACCGGACGACCTGGCGGGCACGTATCGCAGCGTATCGACGGAGCTGGACGGCACCAAGCACGTCGCCGCGGCCATCGTCGAGCGCGTCGGCGACGCGTATCTGGTTACCTATATCAAAGATCAGAAGGTTGCGTACCTCGGCATCGGCCTGCGCAAAGGGGACGTGTTTTCCCTCTCCTGGATGAGTCAGGGCCGCGTCGGCATAACGATGTACCGGATCGAATCGAATACTCGCTTGGTGGGCCATTACACGCAGCTCGGCGGTCCCGGCATCCTCAGCGAGGAGACACTCACGCGGCTGCGTGACGACGAGTGACGACCCATCGATACCACACGTTCATGCATGCCGAAACACCCCAACGCCCGCCAATCGCCACGGCCCCGGTCAGCGTGCTCGTCTTGGTTCGCCGCCATGGTGCGGAAGCCGAAGCCAGCGAAACGAG
>JANWVS010000480.1 GCA_025056835.1 Gemmataceae bacterium
GCAACGGTTTCAGAAGATCTGCTGGACGACTTGCCGCATGGTGCCGGAGCACCACTGCAAAATCGTGACGTGCAAGAAGTGCGTCATGGTCCCGGAGCAGTGCGTCAAACAAATTCCGTACACGACTTGCCGCATGGTGCCGGAGCACCACTGCAAAATCGTGACGTGCAAGAAGTGTGTCATGGTCCCGGAGGTATGTGTAAAGCAGGTCCCATACACTACCTGTCACACGGTGCCGGAGCATCATTGCAAAATGGTGACCAAGACGAAGTGCGTGGTCATTCCGGAACAGAAAGTCTGCCGGGTGCCGTACACGGTTTGTCGGCTGGTATGTGAAGAACGGCAGTGCGTGCAAAAATGCAAGCGTTGCCGAATCGAGTATGAAGAACGAGTGTGCCGGATTCCCTATGTGAAGTGCCACACGATCGTGAAGGAAGTGGTGCGCCAGGTTCCGGTGACGGTGTGCAAGATGGAGCCGTATTGCCACACGTATCGGATCTGCCGAAAGATCCGGGTGTGTGTCCCGGATTGTTGTGACAGTCCTTGCGCGAGCACGCCGGCCCATGAAGTGTCGTCGCCGCCGGCGGTGGAGCGCAAATTGGACGAGTAGCTCTTTCAGGCAATCCTCACTTTACCCTCTCGGGGCCTCGCCGAGCAATTCGGGCGGGGCCTTTTTGTTGGGAACGCCTCGGTCCGACCGCGGAGAAAGCAGGTTGCTTGGACGGCGAAACGCGATATACTACGCAGGCCAAGGAGGGAAACGATGCGCAAAGGGCCGAAACCGCGCTTGGCCATTCTCGGCGGCGGACCGATTGGCTTGGAAGCCGGCTTATATGCCAAGAAGCTCGACTTGCCGTTTACCATTTTTGAGCGCGGCCGCGTCGGCGAACATTTGTGGCGGTGGGGCCATGTCCGCATGTTCAGTCCCTTTGGCATGAATTCCACACCGCTGGGCCGAGCCGTG
This sequence comes from Gemmataceae bacterium, assembly GCA_025056835.1. Classification (GTDB taxonomy): domain Bacteria; phylum Planctomycetota; class Planctomycetia; order Gemmatales; family Gemmataceae; genus JANWVS01. Next base: position 965 of record JANWVS010000480.1, read on the forward strand.
GTCGAGCGTTCCAAAGCCGTTGCGACCTTGCCGGCCGAGGACGCTCTCTTGACCGGTCGGGAACACATCGCTGCTTACTTAGGTCCCCTCGCCGAGACGTTGCAGAGCAACATTCAAACCGAAACGGTCGTACTCAAGGTGAGCCGCCGCGGGCTGTTGAAGACCGATTCAGCCGCCGATCGCGGCAAACGGCCGTTCCGCCTCTTGGTACGTGATAAGAACAAGGAACGGATCGAGGAGGCCGACATCGTCTTGGATTGCACCGGCACCTATGCTCAGCACCGCTGGCTTGGCGACGGCGGTATTCCGGCGGTCGGCGAACTTCAGGCCGAGCCGCATATCGCGTACGGCTTGGAAGACATCTTGGGCGAGCGCAAAGCGCACTACGCCAATAAGACCACCCTCGTCGTCGGCACAGGCTATTCCGCGGCGACCACGGTCTGCAACCTGGCTCAGTTGGCTCCGGACAATCAAGCGACTTGGGCGATTTGGCTGGGCCGCGATCCTTCCAGCACTCCCTTGCCCCGCATTGCCAACGACCCACTTCGCGAGCGCGATCGGCTCGCCGTTCGCGCCAACAATCTTGCCACGCGCGACGACGACAACGTCGAGTACCACGGCGGCTACGTGGTCGAGGCCGTCGAATTCCTCGGACCCGACAAGGGCTTTCGCGTCGCCGCTCGAAGTGCCGACAAAGTGCGCGTCTGGGAGGTAGATCGGGTCATCGGCAACGTCGGCTACACGCCCGATACCAACCTGTACCGGGAGCTGCAAGTTCACGAAAGCTACACGACCCTTGGCCCGATGAATCTTGCCTCGGCCTTGGCTGCCCAGCGCCGACGCGACGGTCTGCCGCCGACGTGCCGCGATGCGGAAACCCTGCGAAATCCCGAACCGAATTTCTATATCTTGGGTGCCAAAAGCTACGGACGCAACTCGAATTTTCTGCTTCGCGTCGGTTTTGAGCAAATCCGCGACGTTTTCGCCCTGATCATGGACGACGCCAAGCTCGACCTGTACCAGTCTCGCTGAAGCCGGAACCGAAACCGCTGCGGCGCGTCGACCTTCAACGCCACCGGAACCAACGCAGCGCCAGGAACAAGCAGACGACTGCCCACAGCGTCAACACGATCAGCCGCCCGGCAATCGTCGCCACCCCGGCACCTTCCAGCATCACTTCGCGAAGGGCATCATTGACTTGGGTCAAGGGAATGGCCTGAATGAACGGTTGCGCGGCATCGGGAAATCGTTTCGACGAAAAGAAAACGCCGGCCAGGAGATAAGAGGGCAGGGCCACCAGGTTGATCAGTCCTGAGATTGTCTCGGTCTTCTCCGTGCGACAACCCAAAAGCAGACCCAGGCCGGCAAAAGCCACGGAGCCAACCACGATTGTAAGGACCAGGGCCAGCGGCGAACCGTACATGGGCACGCCGAAGAGGAACCAGCCGATTCCCAGTAATGCCGCCATTTCCGGGATCAAAAAGAGCAGACGCGAAACCAACAGCGACACAAGAAAGTCGCCGCGGCGCATCGGAGTCGCCATGAGCCGCTTGAATAATTTCCGCACGCGCATGTCGACGACGACGAATCCCAAACCGAACAAACCGCCGCCCATGAGGTTCATACCGATGAGGCCGGGCAGCAAAAAGTCGATGTACCGACTGCCAGGCTCATCGAGCACGACGTCGCGAACCGGCGTGACGCGGCTGCCAGCTTGATGGCGTGCGAGGATGCTGTCCGTCCACTTCCGCGCCAAGAGTCCTTCCGGACGGCGCTCATCGAATTGATAGATGATCTCAGCAGCGTCGGCCACGACGACCAGGGCCGATTTCCCCTGGCGAAGTCGTGTCTGGCACTCCAGCGCCGATTTGACTTCGGCGGCAATCCCAGCCTTGGTCAGGACCTCGACNAACTCCGCCCCACGCCCAGCCGAATCGGCTTGCACGTCGACGATCGGCG
>JANWVS010000481.1 GCA_025056835.1 Gemmataceae bacterium
TTGAACTGCCATCCTTCCAGAATGAAGTCGATGTCTTGTTTCACTACGCTGACCTTTCCGGCTTGGATCGCGGGCGAAGCTTTTCCGCTATTTTACCGAAGCAAGGCCAGCCGTCGCAATCGCGGGCCGGAGGATGTTCTTGTAAAATTTTCCGGACTTCGGATGTTCTTTAGGCCAATTCGGGATACAATAACGCCGGTGCAATTTTCACGTGACTCCTGGTGCGGGAAAGGGGTGGACGTGGACGTTCACCTGAAGGTCCTCCACGGCAAACCGCGCGGCCATTGTTTGCGGTTCGGCCCCGGTGAATTTGTCTTCGGCCGGGGTCCGGAATGCCACGTTCGGCCCAATAGCGAGTTGATCAGTCGGCAACATTGTTTGCTCAAAGTGCTGGACGACGGTCACATCAGCGTCCGCGATCTGGGCAGTGCGAACGGGACCTTGGTCAATGGCGTCCGCGTCGTCGGCGAACGACAACTCCAGGACGGCGATACGCTGCAACTCGGACCGGTTGTTCTTCAGGTCGTGTGCAAGACCTCGGCGGAGAGCAGTTCCGTCGAAACAGCGCTGGTCAACCTCAATGAGACGAGGCCGGGCGCTTAACCCGGCCGATCGAAGCCGCCGGAAAGCACAGGGAAAATGCGTCCCCTCCGAGCCTGAACGGCGCCGGCACCTTCTTGGCCGCCAGGTTGTGCTGGGCAGCTCCGTCCCAAGAAGTATCGGCAGCAGATTGGCAACCTACCGTCGACGCAAGTTCTCGATTCGGTCGTGCCGCTCGGTCCTTGGACAAATCGTGCGTGGTCCCGGCGGGGCGGTTCGATGGTCCCGCAAGTCCATCTGTGTCGGTCGCCAACCGGCATAGCTCGTTCCAAGAATAAGTCGTGCGGCACCATTGAACGGCCCTGGCCTTGGCGGAGCGTAGGAATCGCCGTTGCATCCAGAACCGGCGCGGCTTAAGATGGGCAATACATGCTTTTCAGGGGGCACGACGAATCTCATGCCGGCATCCGATGCAACCAATGACGATATTTTTCACCCGAGCGGACAGTTGGTCTCCGAACGGATCAGCGACGCCGCGGCCCGGGTGTTGCGCGAAGCCCTCCGTCTGGCGCGGGAAACCCGCTGGGACAGCGTTCGCAGCCCGCACATTTTCATGGGGCTGCTTGCCGTACCCGATGCCTGCGTGCGCGACTGGGGCAAACGCCTCGATGCCGACCTGAACAAACTGCTCAACCAGTTTCAGGAGTTGTTCCATCAAGACGAAGGCGAGAGCGAGGCCCTCTTGATGCTCAACCGCGAATTTCTTTCCGACAATGTCATCCGCCTGCTCCGCGAAGCCTATCGGCGGGCGCGGGAACACCGTCGCGGCGTCGTCACGCCGATGGATTTGCTCATCACGTTGTTGACGTCGTCCAACAGTATCGTCGCCGACTGCTTCGAGCGGATCGGCGTGACGGCGGCGAAGTTGACGGAACTGGCGGTGATTGCCGAACAAAAATGCGGTGCGGCCTGAACCCGCGGCTTCCCCAAATAGGCTTCTGGAGCTACGACCCTGCGGTGCCAAGCCATGACTGTAAAAATCAATTGTCCCGAGTGTGCTGCTTCGCTCCGCGTCGGTGCCGCACCTCCTGGGACAAAGATTCGCTGTCCCAAGTGCCGCCGCGTCTTTGTACAGCCTGATGAGGAACCGGCGCTGGCCGAACCGGCTGAGGATGTCGAAAACGGCGACGAAGCCATCACGGCCCGGCCATCGGCCAAAAGAAGAGTCGTAGATCAGGTTGAGGAAGTCGAAGAAGCCGACGAGGTTGCTGAGGTCGACGACCAGGACGTGCCGCGGCGCAGGAAGACTCAGTCGCGCTGGCATCCTTGCCCCAAGTGCGGCAGCAGCAACATCCAGAAGGTGATTTGGACCGTCTGGGGAAGTTTCTACGGTCCAGCCCTGTTGAGCCACGTGCGTTGCGTCGACTGTGGCTACACCTACAACGGCCGCACCGGACGATCGAATATCGTGGCGGCGACATTATTCGTGTCCGTGCCCTTGCTGGGCGTGTTGGCGATCCTCGGTTGGATCGGTTGGAGACTTTACAAGACGTACGTCCTCATGATCGACTAGCCGCGGCGCTGGGCAGCGGCGCCGGCGCGCTGGCAACTCAGGGCGGATCGTAGCCGTGGCCTCCCCACGGGTTGCAGCGGCAGATGCGCCAGACACCTTTGCAACCGCCGCGCCAGGCGCCGTACTTCTGTACGGCCTGGATGAAATACTCGCTACAGCTCGGCTCGAACCGGCAGACCTTGGGCAGAAAAGGTCCGAGCGCTGCTTGATAGAAGCGAACGGGCAAGATGACCAGCCAACGCAAGGCCGTTGCCAGGGAGTTCATGGCTGCTTCCTGTCGCGCTCCAGCTTCCGGGCAACGAGGCCCGCCAAGGTACGCAACGACTGCATCACGATCGCCAAAGTCGGCTCGTTCGGAGAACGAGGGCTTACGACCAAGTCGAGTCCTGAAGGCAGGTCATGGCGGAGCAACCGGAACGCCTCGTAATAAAGGCGCCGCAGGCGATTGCGGGCCACGGCGTTGCCATATTTTCGCGACACCGCCCGGCCGAGTCGCGAATAGCCTAATTCATTGGGACAGGCCTGCACGAGCAACCAGGCATCGCTTGCGGCACAGCGGCGGGCATAGACCCGTCGAAAATCCTCCGCCCGCCGCAAATGATAAGCCTTGGGTAAGGCGAATGGTCGCTGGGGCTGCATGTCAGTCCCACGGTGCCCCGCGGCGCACGTGCTGGGGATGACGCCGGGCAAAATCTTCGAACCATTCCCGGTCTCGCGCGTCGTGGATGGCCGGGACCATGACTTTCACCTGAACATAGAGATCGCCGCCGGCGATGCCTTTACCGCGCAACCGCAGCCGCGCGCCGCTC
>JANWVS010000482.1 GCA_025056835.1 Gemmataceae bacterium
CGGCTCGGTGATCTGGGCCGGACTCGGCAATTGGTTTGCTCCATCTGCGACGGACCCGCCGCGTCGTCGGCGTCGCTGGTACTGGCTGGCCGTCGCTCTGTTAAGTCCGATGGTTTCGTTAATTTGGGTGCATCATGCGGAGTCTGCCATCGTCTGGCCGACGCGGATCGCCGCTGGATATTTTCGCCAGGCAGCCACCGCGTACGATCCGGTCGGTCCGCGCTTGATTCTCGACGATGGTCGTCCCTTATATGTCGTCGCAGGTGTAGCCACTTTGTTGACTGACCGCCAGCAGCGCGCTGTCGAAGCAGGGTTTTTGCAGCGCCGCCAACTCTCGGGCCGATTGATCCGCTTGGGGCCGGCGCCGCCGGAGTGCAACTGCCATGGCTGGGTCTTCACGGCCGGCCGTTATTCGTTGAGCGGCAACGACGTCGAAACAATCCTCCGCGGCAACGGTTACCAGCCAGTGACCGATCCGTCTCCAGGCGACCTTGTCGTGTATCGCAATCCCGCGGGCTACATCATGCACACCGGCGTGGTGCATTCGATCCTTCCCGCCGACGGCACGGCCCTGGTCGAGAGCTTGTGGGTCAATCTCGGGCGTTATCTTCACGCTCTCGATGGTTTCCGTTTCGACGACGCTCGCGCAACGGTCTACCGCAGCCAGCGCTCCGGCCACTTGTTACGCGGCCTCGAGGCCTTTTCCCAGTGCCGGATTCGAGAGACACGAAGCCGGCGCGCACCGGCATCGCTTGCAGACTAAAGCGCGGTGTCGAACACTTGGAATATCGCGAAGGCTCGACATTGCCGCTGGCCGGGGCGAGCCTCAGCGGTGCTGCTGTCGAGACTCAACGGACAAGTGAAAATCATACGGGCCGAGCCGTGCCAAGAGGACGTGATCGCCGGCGCGGACACGGTTGAGGGCGAAGAACCGTCCCAGCCAGGCGCGGCGGCGGAACATGCGGCGTGCCTGGACGATGTCGGTCTCGATGGTGCCGGCGTTGCAATGAACGCGAACCGGTCGCGCTGCGCCCTGGCGATTCGACCCGCCGAGCGAGTCTGCGGGGAACAGGTCCATCGCGGCGGTGAGGTAGAGGTGGTGGTTGTCGAGATTGCCCTGCGTGACGCGGAGGGTTCGGACCTCGCGTGCGCCGGCACTCGTGGCGGTCACGGGAGCCGCGTGGGTCTCGGCCGCCTTGAGTTGGGCCGCGACAGCCCGCGCCACCGCAGCGGGCAATTGCCAGACGTGCAAGTCGCCCCGGCACGGGATCGGTCGCGGTAAAAGGCGTGGCCGGCGCAGCACCAAACCGCGCGGACCGCGAAACCATACCGAGTCGCTCCGGTTCACAACATCAACGATTTCCACGACGCCGATCACGGCGCGAAACGTCAGTTCGTCCAAAGGCGGCGCGGCAACGCCCGGCGGCAACGCGTAACCGCGTTCCAGGGATGTTGCGTGAATGGCCAGGGCGCCGCGGTGGCTCGTCGACCACGACCGGTTTTCGATGTCCTTGCCGGCATGAAAGATAGCCCAAGCCCAGGGTTGACGGATGCTGATGGCTTTCACGACAGGACCTCAGGCGATTGGTTAACATCATAGAAAGAGCGACGCAGCAGCCGGCGGAGGCAACGGCTCGGGACCGGCGCTACACGATGCCGACGGCGGCGTCTATACAGGAGACGATTGCCGACGGGGAACTATCGTGGACAACACGGCCAACGACGGACCGCGGTCCCTGGAGATCTATCGTGATTATCTGCACCTGTTGGTTCGCGTACAGCTGGGACGACGACTGCGGGCCAAGCTCGATGCCTCGGATATCGTGCAGCAAACGATTCTTCAGGCCCACGAGCGACGAGACCAATTTCGCGGCACGTCGGAGATGGAATGGTTGGCGTGGTTGCGGGTCATTCTGGCCAACACGCTGGCTTCGGCCCGGCGGCAGTTCCACGCCAAACGCCGCGACCTGGGTCGCGAACGTTCCTTGGAGGAATCGATCGGGTTGTCGTCGGCCCGTCTGGAGCACATGCTGGCGTCCAAGCTCAGTTCGCCGAGCGAGCGCATCGTTCGGGCCGAACGTTTGCTCCGGCTGGCGCGGGCGATGGCGCAGCTGCCGCCGAATCAGCGGTCGGTCGTGGAAATGCACCACCTCCAGGGGATGACCGTGGCGGAAGTCGCGGAGCAGATCGGCTGTTCCCGGCCCGCCGTGGTGGGGTTATTGTTTCGGGCCTTGAAGAAACTCCGCGAGTTGTTGCGGGAGCCAGACGAGGACAATTCATGAGCACGATCGCAGCGCCGCAGACCGATCGCGAACAACGTTTGCACCAGGTACTCTTGGCTTATGTGGAGGCGGTGCAGGCGCGCCAGCGGCCTGATCGGACCAAGCTGCTGGCGGGCCATCCCGATTTGCGGGACGACTTGGAAGCCTTTTTTGCGGATTATGACGAAGTCGAATGCTTGACGGCGCCGCTGCGCGAAGCAGCGAAAGCGGAGGCCGACTCCTCACCTTTCGCACCTTGTTCCGACGCGGGCAGCCAGCTGGTGCTCGATCATACCCCTTTGAGCGGCGACAATGAACCGAAGCGAAGCATCGGCCAACTCGGTGATTTTCGCTTGCTGCGCGAGGTCGGGCGGGGCGGCATGGGGGTGGTTTACGAAGCGGAACAGATCTCGTTGCAGCGCCGCGTGGCCCTCAAGGTGTTGCCGTTTGCCGCGGCGCTTGATCCGCGGCGGTTGCAGCGGTTCAAGAACGAGGCGATGGCAGCCGGCCACCTGCACCATGAACATATCGTGCCGGTTTATGCCGTCGGCTGCGAGCGCGGCGTGCATTACTATGCGATGCAGTTTGTCGATGGCCAAAGCCTGGGAACTTTGATCGACGAACTGCGGCGTCGGGAAGTCGGCCAAGCTGGGGCGTT
>JANWVS010000483.1 GCA_025056835.1 Gemmataceae bacterium
GTCTTCGAACATTATCAGCGGGCTTGCAAATCCTTGGCCGCCGGTGTGAGTTCGTCCACGCGCGTCAATCAGGCAGTCGGCCATGCGATGTACTTCGACCGCGCCGAGGGCTGCCGCGTGTGGGACCTCGACGGTAAGGATTACTTCGACCTCTGTTGCAGCCATGGCGCCACCCTCTTGGGCCACGGAGACCGGCGCGTGCGGCGGGCCATCGAAGCGGCCTTGGAACGCGGTGCGCCGTGTTCGTACGAAAACGAGCAGCAGGCCGAGTTGGCGGAGCTTTTGTGTCAAACGGTGCCGTGCTTGGAACGCGTGCGCTTCACCGGCTCAGGTACCGAGGCCACGCTGCACTGCCTTCGCTTGGCGCGAGCGTTCACCGGGCGATCCAAGATTCTGAAGTTTGAAGGTAACTTCCATGGTTACCACGATCAAGTGATGTACGCCATCGGCACCCCTGCCGAACGGCTCGGTCCGGAAACCAACCCGACTTTATTTCCCGGCTCAACGGGCATGCCGCCGGGTCTGGCGGAGTTGTTAGTCGTGGTACCCTACAATCGGCCGGACCTGCTGGAGGACGCCTTTCGCAAGCACGGGCGTGAATTAGCCGCAGCCATCGGCGAACCAATTTATTACAACGCCGGCTGCATTCTTCCGACACCGGAGTTCATGACGGCCCTGCGCGAATTGACGCGGCAGCACGGTGTCGTGCTGATCTTCGACGAGGTGCTCAGCGCCTTTCGGATGGCCCCCGGCGGCGCCCAAGAATATCTCGGCATCACCCCGGATCTCTGCACTTTGGGCAAGGCGGTCGGCGGCGGTCTGCCGTTAAGCGTCTTTGGCGGCCGTAAGGAGATCATGGATCGTCTCATGCCGACGGGCGATTGCCAGCACTCGGGGACGTACAACGGCCATCCGCTCGCCGTAGCAGCGGCCCTGGCAGCAGTCCGGGTGTACCGCGAACCAGGATTCTATGATCACATCCGGGCTGTCGGCGAAAAATTATTCGCCGGCATGAACGGGTTGTTTCACCGCCACGGTGTCAGAGCACAGGTCCAAGGCTTGGGGGCTCGCTTTGGCGTTTACTTCGGTGTCGAAGGGGTTCCCCGCAGCTACCGCGATGCCGTGCGGCACCAACGAGCGCAAATGCTGCGGTTCATCAAGGCGGCAATCGCTCACGGCGTCTATTTTCACGATTATGGCGGCGCCGCTTGCCATCACGGATTCTGTGCCGCCATGACGGCGGCAGACGTTGACGAAATTTTGGTGCGGCTGAATAGGGCGCTTGCTGAGTTCACGAACGGTCCGCCGTGAGGAAAAGTCAACTGGCGCTCAACGACCGTGGGCAAGAGCACAAACGATAATGCGAGCCGGTTTGGCGCGCCGCAGGCAGCGGGCGCACTCGTTCAGCGTGGCCCCGGTGGTCATGACGTCATCGACCAGCAAGACGGTCGCACCGGTCGCCTCAGCGGGCTCGATCAGACAAAAAGCTCCCTTCACGTTGTCGCGCCGTTGCGCCGGCGTGAGGCGTGTTTGTTGCGCGGTGTCGCGAATACGGCGCAGCAATCGCGGGGCATAGCGGCAAGACAACGCGCGTGCCAGGGCGGCCGCCAAGCCCTCGGTCTGGTTGAAGCCGCGCTGCCAACGTCGCCGCCAGTGCAGCGGAACGGGGACCACGAGACTGATTTGCTCCATCGCGAGACGCGGACGAAGATGTGCCGCCGCCAAGTCGGCAACAACCTCAGCCAGTTCGGCGCCGTCGGGTCGCTTGAGCCGCAAAATGGTTTCGCGAAGCAGGCCGTCATAGGGGCCTAAACGAAAAGCGCGGTCGAAAACGAAATCCGCGTCCCGGCACATCGTGCAGCCTTGCGATAAATCCACGAAGGGACCAACCGTGCTGGCACACCGCGGACAGGTTGGTTTCGGATCTGTCGTCAAGTCCTTTTTGCAGGCACCGCATACGCCTTGATTCAAGTCGTCGGACAACTGTCGACACACCCAGCAAACGGGCGGGTATAGCAAGTGGAGCAGACCCTTGCCCAATTCGTGGATCGCCGTCACAAGAGCGTCGACCATGCTGCCACACGCCGTCGATGAATGATCTAGGTAACCGTTGATCATGATATGCGATGGCGACGCCGATGCGAGAAGACGTGACGCGACGAGCGATGACATCGTCGCCCCACGAGAAGCGTGGACTGGCACAAGCCAAGGGCAAGGAAAAGGGACTGGCGAGAGTGGCCGGCTTCTCGACTTGCTGTCAGGCGGCACGGCTTGCGGCTTGGACGTCGATCGGCAAACGGACGACGAAGCGGGTGACGCCATGAGCCGCGCCGGCGAATTGTACGTCGCCACCGTTTTGACGGGCCAAGCGCCAAGCAGTCGACAGGCCGAGACCGCGGCCGCGTCCGGCCGTGCGTCCTGAGAAGAACGGATCAAATAGATGTTCCTGCGCCGAGGGTGACGGACCAGGACCATTGTCTTCGATGCTCACCTCGACTGCTTCTCGACCGCAGGTACGACAGGCGAAGCGAACCCAACCACCGCTGGGAGCGGCTTCCACGCCGTTGCGCACGACATTGATCAGCACCGTACGCCATTGAGCGGCATCGCCAGCGATAATCAGATCGCCCGGAACGTCAACTTGCTGAATCTCCACTTTCTTGTCGCATGCCGCGGCTTGGACCGCCGCCACGGCTTCGAGGAGCAAGGTCGGCAAGGCAATCGGTTGTCGCCGCGGCTTGCTCGGCCGCGCAAATTGCATCAGATCCGTCAGCACATGATGGATTCGTTGTGCCTGACCGATGATGGTCGTCAGGGACTTGTGCATTTTGGCTTTTAACGAATCGAGATAGAAAGCCGGCGATGGATCTTCCACCAGCTGCTCTTCCGCCGCCGCGAGTTGTCGAAGCAGATACTGTG
>JANWVS010000484.1 GCA_025056835.1 Gemmataceae bacterium
GGAAACGTCCAGGTCGCCAAACAGCGTCATGGCGACCGTCCGCGGGATCGGCGTAGCGGTCATCACCAGGTAATGCGGATCGATGCCGGCTTTTTTCAAGGCGGCTCGCTGGCGGACGCCGAACTTGTGCTGCTCGTCGATGACCACCAAGCCGAGCTTGGCGAATTCGACATCGCTCTGAAGGAGCGCCTGCGTGCCGACGACAAGATCGACCGTGCCGGCGCGGATGTCGGCCAAGGCCCGCTGCCGTTCGCTCGGCGCCAGGCTGCCGGTCAGGAGCAAACGACGGACTCGACTATGCGCGAGGTAGCGCTCCAGCGTGTTCCAATGTTGGCGGGCCAGAACTTCGGTCGGGGCCATGAGGGCGACCTGGTGTTTGTTGGCAATGCCGACGAGCATGGCGTAGACGGCCACCGCCGTCTTCCCGGCACCGACATCGGCCTGGAGCAACCGCTGCATCGGTCGATCTTGGGCCAGGTCCTTGCACACTTCGCGGATGGCGCGTTGTTGATCGCCTGTCAGCTGGAACGGCAACAGCCGGCGAATGCGGGCGTCGATTTCCATATCCACCGGCAGCGGTGGAGCCACGCGCAGGTCGCTCGCCTCGCGACGGCGCACGGCCAAGGCGGTCTGGAGGATCAAGAATTCCTCGTAAATGAAGCGGCGTTTGGCCGTCAGGGCTTGATCCAGCGTCTTTGGGAAATGCACGTCGGCAAGCGCCTGGGCGGCCGGCGGGAAGCGATGCCGCTCCCGCAATGCCGGGGGCAACACGTCGGGGACATGAGCGGCGCCGGCAGCCAAGGCCTGTGCAATAAACGCCCGGAGCTTTTCCGGATAAAGCCCCTCTGTTAAAGGGTAGACGGGAATGACACGACGCGCCGGTTCCGTTTCTTGGCCGTCAAGTACTTGGACGCGAGGATGGTGCATCTGCCAATGGCCGTGTCTCCATTTCGGCTTGCCGCTGAAGGCCACGCGCAGCCCGTAGCGCAACATTTTCATCACGCTGAGTTGGTTGAACCACACTCCCTCGACGATATGGCCGTGCGAATCGGCCAGCACGACGCTGAGCACGCGTCGGCCGTCGGCCAACTCTTTGCCTTGGAATTCCACGACTTCGCCGACGACGGTCTGTAACTCTCCGGCGCTAAGATCGGCCACGGCACGCACGTCGCTGAGATCGTCGTAAGAACGCGGGAAATGAAAGAGCAGGTCTTGCACGGTGAAGATATCGAGCTTGGCCAACAGTTCGGCCCGCGCCGGTCCCACTCCTTTGAGGAACTGCACCGGCTGCAAGAGCACCGCATGAGCAAGCACATCGGACAACGGTCGGCTCCGGCTACGACAATCGCTTGCGGAATTTCATCATCGCCAACGTAAAGGCCACCACCCCCATGGACCACAGCACGAGCGAATGCACCCAAAGCTCGCGCCAACCCGCCCCGCGCAGGATGACACCGCGCGCCGCGTCGATCAGCCAAGTCGTGGGAAAAAGATAGCCGACGTATTGAAAAAAGATCGGCATCGAGTCCAGGGGGAAGACGTAGCCCGAAAGAAAAATCGAGGGCATCATCGTACCCATGGCGGCTTGGCCAGCCGCTTCCCGTGTCGCGACCAGCGTGGAGATCATCAGTCCCAAGCCCAGAAACGTGAACACGAACGGCAAAGTGAACATGAACAGCGTGGTCACGTAACCGTTGATCTGAACTTGGAAAATGAAGCGCATGAAGGTCAGAATGGCCGAGAATTCGAACAAGGTCAGCGCTAAATAAGGAATCAGCTTGCCGAAGGTCAGCTCGCCGGCCTTGACGGGCGTCATGAACAGTTGTTCGAGGGTGCCGTTCTCCTTCTCGCGGACGATGGCGTTGGCGCTGAGCATAATCGCCATCATCTGGCACATGACGACCATCAGGCCGGGGATGAAAAAATTCGCCGAGCGGGTATCAGGATTGAAGAGGATCCGCGGCATGTTTTCGATGGCCAGGGAACGATCGCCCAGCACGCGCAGCAACGATTCGCGCAGGGCAATGGCATTGGAGACATTGAGGGCCTGGGCGGCGATGCTCGATTCGGAGCCATCGACCAGCACGAGCACTTTGGCCGTCTGCTTCGCCTCCAGTTGCCGCGAATAGTTCTCCGGAATCTTGATCCCCACGCGGGCCTTGCCGGCGACGATTGTGCGGCTCAGCTCCTCGTCAGACCAAACCTGAGCGACGATTTTGAAGTCCTGACTGTTCTCAAAGGCGCGAAGCAGTCGGCGGCTTTCTTGCGTGCGGCACTGGTCGAGAATCACGGTGCGGACATTGCGGACATTGGTGTCGATCGCGTAGCCGAGCATGAAGAGTTCGAGCACCGGGATGAACAGGGCAAAAAAGAGCGTCGCCGGATCGCGGAGGATGTGGAGCGCTTCCTTGCGAGCCACGGACAACGTGCGTTGCAACGAAAAGTGGTTCATCGCCATGCTTCCGAAGGCGCCCCGCCCGCGTGCGCCCGTTGGTCGCCCTGGCCCGGCGCGACGAGGCACCGCGCTGGCTCGGTCGGGCGGCGCCTGGTGTTCATGCCTCGGAGGGCAAGCGGGCCAAAGCCAAGGCGGCACTCGGACAGATCACGACACACGCCGCACAGGAGACACAATGCTCCGGCCGCGGCAGCCAGGGACGATGGCCGTCCAGGGCCAGGCACTCCGTCGGGCAGACACCGACGCAACGCTCACAACCGGTACAAAGGCGGTCGTCGAGGACCGGCAACTCGCGCTGTTGCCAGACGCGGCGAAGCAAGGGCTGCGATCGGGCGGCCATGGCTCATTCGGGCAAGAAACGCACCACCAAGTCGTGGACCACACGCTCGTCCTGCTCGGCCAAGACAACGCCGCGCGCCCCGAGGTCCCACGCCAGGCCCGCCAGCCGCGGATGGTCGACGT
>JANWVS010000485.1 GCA_025056835.1 Gemmataceae bacterium
TTACCACTATTACAAACGCTTCGACTACCCGACCCAGATCATGGGGGCCAGCTTTCGCAAGGTGGACCAGATTGTCCGTCTGGCCGGCTGCGATTTGCTGACGATCAGTCCCGAGCTTTTGCAGGAGTTGGCGCACACGCCTGGAGAGTTGACGCGGCGTCTTAGCCCCGAGGCGGCCAAGCGAGGCACCGAAAAGCCGCTGCACCTCGATGAAAAAACGTTTCGCTGGATGCTCAACGAAGACGCCATGGCCACGGAGAAACTCAGCGAAGGTATTCGCAGGTTCTATGCCGACGCTCGCAAATTAGAGGCGTATGCGCGGGCCAGGATCGCGCGAGGCTGAACGCCGCCTTGTCCCCGTCGCCTGCTCCTGCGGCCTCCGGCTTCATTGGCGTTCGGATTTGCGATCTAGGTCGTTCGTCGTCAAGCGCATCGTGCCAGCGACGGCGTCGGTGGCGCTGGGGAAATGACGTTCCGACCACAACAGATCGTCGCCGAGGTCGACAATTAACCGGCAGTCCCCCACGCGAATTTCGTCACCGGTGCGCAATTCGGTCTGGCTCAGCACGCGGACGCCATTGACAAACGTGCCGTTGGCACTGCCCAAATCGCTGACCGAGACTTCGCTCCCGCGCTTGCGCAACAGGCAATGATGCCGACTGATCGACGTGTCGTGCAATCGCAAATCGCAGTCGGCACCGCGGCCGATAAGAAATTCGTCGCTCTTGATCGTGATTTCGCGCAGCCGGTCACCTGTTTGTGCCGGCTCCAGCAACCGAAACGGCATGAACGTAACCCCCAGGGAGACAGCCTCAACGCGGTACCCCTCAGTATATCACGCCGCGATCAAGCCTGCCAAGGACGTCCCCCAGAATTCCAAGCCGGTCGATGGTGGCGCAAGCCGTTAAGTTCCGAACAAGTCGGGCCGGTCCACGACCGACGCGAAAGGACATACGGCACAATCGAACCGCCCTGTTTCTGACCCAACTTGGTGTTTCAAATTTCGCAGGCCGAGGCTATAGTGTCGAGGCCATGGACCTTGGGACTTGGATCAACCAATATCGGCACGACCACGCCCATGATCCCCGTCGGCGGCGGCTGACGGAAGCCTACGGCGAGGCATATGTGCTGCGCGAGACGCAGCCAACGCGCGCGGTGGCCATTCTCACTGAGGCGGTCGAGTTGGCCGAACAATTGGACGAACCCTGGTGGCGGTTGTTGTGCGAGAAATTCCGCCTCGATGCCTTGATGCACTTTCAGCGTGATTTTCGCGATGTCTTGGAACCGGCGTGGCAGTTGACGAGCGAACTGAAGGCGCCGGGCTTCGCCAACTTTCCCGAACCGTACGCTGTGGCGGACACCTTGTTGGCAGCGTACCTTGGGATCGACGCGGTAGGCTACGCCGAAACCCTGCGCAGCGCTTTGAGCGAATGGGAAGCAGTCGTGCCGTCGGAGCCGAGCGCCGCGCGCTACCTGCTTTTGGCGCGGCGGCGGCAGTTTGCCGTGGAACAAGAGCGATGGGACGACGCGGAGGACTGGTGCCAGCGCGAGCTGGACCTGGCCAGCCACGACCCCTTGGCCGAACGAGCGATGCACTTTTCCGTCTTTGCCCACTTGGCAGTATGTGCGTTGGCGTACCACCGCGGCGATGACCCGATCTTGCGCGACGCGGCCCAAAGGGCTGCTGATCTGGCCCAACGCAGCGGTCACAGTTGTCAAGAAGCCGAAGCCGCAGCGTGGCGGGCCGTGGCAGAGCGCCGTGCCGGCCGCGAGGACGTTGCCCAAGAGGCGCTGCGGCAGGCCGCCGCCCGGCTCAAGCATTTGGGAATGCCGCCGACGTCGGGTTATTTCGCGGCCCTGGCGGCGTTTTATCTGGAACGAAGACAACACGAGGCCGCGTGGGACGTGCTGAGCCGCGAGTTAGCCACGGTGCGCGACCGCAATCGCCGCCTCCACGAGTGCCGGATTCGTTTAGAGCGGTGTCGCCTGTTGACGGAAATGGGACGGCCGGTCAAGGAAGAAGTGGAACTGGCCTTGGCGGCCGCGGCACAAGTACGCTATCCCGATCCGTTCCTTGCCGAACTGGGCCGTCTCAAAAAGACCGCGGCCTGAAACAGCAGTGCCGACCGTGTTGAACGCAGCACCGCACGGCTCTTCGCTCAGGGCTTGCGACAGCGGATCAGGTATGCTTGGCGGGCGAAGCTGAGCTTCATTTGCAGGTCGATGAAACCCGTGGCCTGGAGTTTGGCCTCGATAGTTTCCCAGGGGAGATAGTGGAACCGGCCGCGCTTCGCCTCGCGAGACAGCCAGCTACCGTAGCGATACAGTCGCCAAGCCCTTTTGAGGAAACGCAACGACCGAACTCGTCGGATCATTCCGGGCAACGATTTCAGGGCCACCCAACTCCACTTCGGTTGGGGCACGTTGACCGAGAAGACAAAGGTCCCGCCCGGCTTGAGCAACCGGAATACCTCCGCCAGGGCCTGATCGTAAGCGGCTTGGGTCCAACGGCCGTCGGCGGGGGAGTAGGACTCGGCGTATTGCAGGGCCAGCCCGCACACGACACCGTCGAACTGGGAGCTGGGCCAGTCGGCGAAGCCGTGGGAAAAATCATGGGGCTGGAAGCGCACCTGTCCGGGCCTGGGCGGCGGCGTCAGGCGACGCTGCAACCGGGCGTACGCTTCGGCGTTGACCACGGCACAATCCACGCCGAGGATTTCGGCCACCTGACCGTCGCTGCGGTTCCACAACATTTTCGTGAGTTGGCCGCCGCCGCACCCCAAGTCGAGCCAGCGCTCGCCCGGCTGAGGGGCCACCCAGGCGCCGGTGTCGCGCAACAACTCCTGGTAGGGCGAGAACTCATGCTGGTTCCAGAACGCCTTGGCGCATTTTTCATCGGGCCAGTAGTT
>JANWVS010000486.1 GCA_025056835.1 Gemmataceae bacterium
TGATCCTCTCCTCCGACCAACTCGCCCACGAACCGACGGCTCCCGCCGCCGACTTCGCCCACGGGTCAACCGAACAAGAGAACCAACTTCCCAAGCCACACGACCCAGGCCTGCCGCTCCCCAACCTCACGATTCGCCCCTGCTCCTCGCTCGGTTCGGTCCCGCATCAGACCACGGATCGTTGAGTAACGTTGATCCTTCTCTCTCTTCAGGCTCATGCAGAGATCCTCGACTAAGAAACTGACGGGCGCCGTGCACCCCTGAATTCGCAGCGCCAACCCCAGGCATACCCCAGAATCCACGCCACTGCTCCCGGAGACACACCGCCCCTCGTTCTTGTGAGGCAACTCTTACCGCTGCCAAATTGTCAAAGAGCCGGACCGTTTCAGCGAAACGGGGAAAGACAATTCTAGCCTGACGAAGAGCCGCGGCAATAGTCTCATGAAGAAAATTTTTCGTGATGGTGAAGATCACGACTTTCCACCCTTTGCGGCACCGGCGCGGGCCTGCTTCAAGCCAGCCATCGCCGCAGGGTCGTTGGGCACAAGGTCTAAGGCCGCCGAAAAGTGGGCGATGGCCTCTTGGAAACGCCGCCCGTTGAGCGCCGCCACGCCCTTGGCCATCGCCTCGGCATAATCGGCTTGCCGCTCCACCCGCAGCGCTTCGGGATGATGGTTCATGATTTTCAAGGCCGCCCGAAATTCGGCGGCGGCTTCGCTGTAGCGTTGCTGACTAAGCAGCTGTCGTCCGGCCAGGACTTTTCGTTCGAAGTCCTTGCGGCGAATCAAGTCGGCTTCCAAAGCCCGCTGCGCGTCCGCTAAACCGCGGCTGGCCGCTGGATCGAGCGGGGCGACCGACAGCGCCTCACGATAGGCGACGACGGCATCGGCAAAGAGGCCGGCGCGCATGGCTTGTACGCCGCGTTCCATGGCCCGGAAATAGGTGTTCTGGCCATCCTGAGCCAATTCCGCCAGGCGCAACGCTTTGGTGGCGGCGTCGTCGTTGGGGAAGAGCCGAGTTGCCTCGCGATAGGCCAAGACCGCCTCGCCGTAACGGCCGGCATTGGCCGCCGCGTTGCCTTGGACCATCCACTTGGCATATTCGAGTTTAGCCGCCTTCAATTTCTTTTGCGACTCCTCCAGGCCGTTGAGCGCGGCGGCGTCGTTGGGAAACAGCCGCACGGCCCGTTGGAAAATCATTTCGGCGTCCTCGTAGGCCCGACTTTTGAGGGCGGCATCGCCTTGGGCAAGCAGCCGCTGAAATTCCTTCAAGCGTTCGCCGCGGTCGATGACCGCATCCAGCTGCTTTTCGGCCTCGCGTTGGAGTTGCTTGGCGATTTCGTCGTCGGGGACAAGCCGTTGGGCGCTCATGAAATCGCGGATGGCGTCGGCGTAACGTCCGGCCTTTTGTGCGGCCTTGCCGGAGAGGATCAACGCCTCGTATTCTTCGATCTTCTTTTGATCGAGTTGCGAGCGTTGGAGGGCCGACTGCGCCGCCAGGAGTCCCTGACTGGCTTCGCTCAGCGAGGCGTCTTTTTGCAAGGCCAGTTTGAAGAAGTCGATCGCGGCAGCGAACTGCCTGTCGGCGAGAGCGGCTTGTCCTTGCTTGGCCAAGGTTATCGCTTCCTCGCGCAGTTTGTTGGCCTCCTCCTGGACTTGACGCAGCTTGGCTAGGGCGGTCTGTGCCTCGGCCAACTTGGCTTTCGCGTCGGCATGATCGGGAAACAATTTCACCGCTTCGGTGTAGGCCGTCACCGCCTCCTCGAATTTCTTGGTGTTGAGCGCTGTGCCGCCGTCGATCATGAGTTGGGTAAAACGTTCACGGCGTTGTTCCAGTTCCTTGGCCTTGTCGGTGTCGGTCTTGGCGGATTCCTCTTTTTCGGATGTCGAGGGATCGCGGTCCTTGATCTGGGCACCGAGCGGCACATGCGGAGGCGCCTGGCGCGTCAACAAGATGGCCATCGCCACGCCGCCGCCCGCGACGAGAATGGCGCCGACCAGTGCGACCGGCAGCCAGGCCCGCGGTGTGGTTCGGACCAGAGGGAGGCCCGCGGTCTCGGCGGTAGAATCGGCAGCGTGTTCGGGTGAAGCCGGCTTGGCCGTCACACCGACACCGGGAATCTCAAACTGACCGCCGCATTCGGGGCAAGTCACTTGTTTGGTCGTCAACGGCAGCTTGTTGGCCTTGAGACTGGCTCGGCAAACCGGACATGTGATGTAGTGGGCCATGCGAAACTCCCCGGCCGCCCGTTTCGGCCGCGATAGGCAACCTTCCTGCCGGAAAATTGCGGGCTACACCAACAAACGGCGACGCGCCGGCAACTTGCGCCGCCGACTCGCTGCCCTGGGGCACCGGGCCAACCCCGTTCGGAATCGCGCCGCCGCACCGCTACCCGCCGCCTGTCTTCATCATACAGTGATTTCGTCGCTGGTGCGATCGGCTGGCCCCGGGGGGAACTGTCATGCGGCGAACGGTAGCGTTGTTGCTGGTGTTGCTTGGGGGGAGCGTCGTCTCGGCCCAAGAAAAGGTGCCGATCTACCTTTGGTACGAGCCGGAATGGTTTGAAGGAGTCAAAGGCAGTTACGCTTACTGGCCGGGTCCGGGAATGGCCAAACCGACGGGAGCGTGGGGCGTGGCCGGTCCGGGCATCAGTGCGGAGTGGTCGCAGGGCGGCGAGAGCGAGTGGAACTCGATGGGCGCGCCTCCGGAAGAAACCAGCGCCAAGTGCTGGCGCGATGTCTTCATCCCCCGCAGCGGAACGTACAAGGTGTGGGTCCGGTACGTCGATCATCGTCGAAAATCGGAGCCGTTTCGCGTGTTGATCGAGCAAGCCGGCAAAACGGTGCTCAACGGCGAGCTGGGAGTGCAGCCCGTCGTGCCGCCCAACGACGAGTATCAGCTTTTT
>JANWVS010000487.1 GCA_025056835.1 Gemmataceae bacterium
TCTTACCACGGACGTCGACCCGGCTGCGACGGAATTCGATACGGATATCAACTACAACGTGGAACGCATCGCGGACGTCAGTGTACCGGGCACGGTGAACCCCAACGAAGCGGTTGGCATTCTTGACGGCGACAAGACTGCGGCACCAACGAATCTTCCCGCTCCGGGAGGATTCAACAACAAAGGGCAGGGCGGGGCCATCGATGGGCCAAACGGCAACAGCAATGCCGTGGGCGAACTCGGAGGCTACGGCCCGCGCGGGATGCCGTTGGCCGGCACTTTCTATGGTCGGTCGGGCGCGACCCGCGAAAGGTCGCTTCGCGAGGGTGGTGGAACCACCGAATCCGAGGCGGCCGTGGCCCGTGGGCTGAAATGGATCGCCCGAAACCAGTTCCCGGACGGCAGCTGGCGGCTCGACGGCAATTTCCCGGATAAAGGAAGCCATAACGATATCGCCGGCACGGCCTTCGGATTGCTTCCGTTGCTGGGGGCCGGCAAGACGCACAAGCAATCTAAGGACAACCCGTACGACAAGCCCGTCGAAAAAGGACTCAAGTTCCTGATTCTCAAACAAAACAAGAAGACTGGAGATTTCGGCGGCGGCATGTATGGCCATGGCCTGGCGACGATCGCCATCTGCGAGGCCTACGGCATGACCCAAGACTCCTCCCTCCGTCGCCCGGCCCAGATGGCGATCAATTTCATCGTCGCTGCCCAGCATGCCGAGGGGGGATGGCGCTACGCCCCCGGCCAAGCGGGTGACACATCGGTCACAGGTTGGCAAATCATGGCCCTCAAGAGCGGCCAGATGGCCGGTCTCGACGTTCCCGAAGCCACCATGCGCAAGGCCATGAAGTACCTGAACTCGGTTTGCGACACGGCAAACGAGGGCTACGGCTACACGGGACCAGGCTCCACGCCCACCATGTCCGCCGTCGGGTTGCTTTGCCGCCAATACTTGGAGTCCTGGGGCCCGCAGAGCATCCGTTTGATTAAGGGTATCGACAATCATCTCAAACCGCAGATGCCGTCCAGCGGACCACGCAAGGACATCTACTTCTACTATTACGCCACTCAAGTGATGCATCACTTCGGCGGCGAAGCATGGAAGAACTGGAATACCAAAATGCGGGAGTTCCTCATCGCCACCCAAGACAAGACCAAGGGCAGCCCGAACGAGGGAAGTTGGTCGAGTGCCGGCGATCCGCACGGCAGTTCTGGTGGGCGCTTGATGGTCACCAGTCTCAATCTACTCACGCTGGAAGTTTATTATCGCCATCTGCCGCTGTACTACCGTGAGGCCGGCGGTCAGGGTAACATGGCGGCCAGGAAATAAGCATCCAATGCGTGGTCATCACGCCGGCCCCGTTGAGTGTCCGTCGTGCTGTCAGCAGCGGCGCTGATGCTCAACGGGGCCGCTTTTTCCAACCACACCGAAGACATGTGGCAGTCCCTGTCGATCGCCGAAAAGAAGGTTGATGTTTTCGATCCGCCGACACAGCCGCGGTTCGGGTTGATCTTCTTACATGGCATCGGCCTGGAAACGCTGATTGACAACACCGCTTATACTTCTCTACTGACCAAATACCGATGCGGTTGTGCTTGTCCGCACGGCCAGCGATCGTGGTGGCTCGATCGGATTTGTCCGGAATTCGATCAGGCTCTCACACCAGAAGCCTACATCCTTGGCCAAATCGTCCCCTGGTGCCGCGAACGCTGGCGCCTAGGATCGCGGTCTGTGGGGATTTTCGGCATCAGCATGGGCGGCCAGGGAGCCATCAGGATGGCGTTGCGAGATCCCCACACCTTTCCCGTTGCCGCCGGTATCGCCTCGGCCCTTGATTTTCATGAGGTTTACGGGCAAGGCACACCGCTCGACGAGATGTTTGACAGTCGCGAGCGTTGCCGTCAAGATACTGCCTTGATGCACATTCCGCGCGCTGAACCGTACCCCCGATTGTTTTTCTGCATCGATCCGGACGACGAACTTTGGTACCGGGGCAACGACCGCCTCCACGAAAAGCTCACGGCCATGGGCGTGCCGCACACGTGCGATCTGACGACGCGCGGCGGTGGCCACTCGTGGACTTATTTCAATCGCATGGCTGAAGCGACTCTTCGGTTCCTGGTTGATTCGCTCGCAACCGACTCACTGCGCCTCTTGTAAGAATCCCGTTGTTTCCCAACCCTTCCGTTGCCTCATCCGTCCTTCGGTTCGACGATGTCGTGTAAGGCGTTGATCGCCGGCGGCGTCCACTCCTGGCGGCGTCCGCTGGGCCAGCGGATTTCGACCCGGTCGATTTTTATATTGTCACCGAGGCCGAAATGGAGCACGCGCGACGACTGGGCCAAGTAACCGCAAGCGGTGTGGACCTGCCGCGTCAGCACTTGGCCGCCGGTGTGCACGCGGACAACAGCACCGATGGCGTCGCGATTGCTCTTGGTTCCCGTCAGACGAAGCGCCAGAAAGTTTCTTGCCTTGCCGATATTGTGGAAATAATAGGGGTTGCCGTTGAAGTTGTTGACAATGATGTCGAGCCGGCCGTCTCGGTCGAAATCGGCGACGGCGGCCGCACGCGAACTGCGCGTGGCGTTTTGGCCGCCGATCTTGTCGGCTTGGTAAATGCCCCCGGGCGGTGGCTCGATGCCGAACTCGCTGGCGCGATCCCGAAAGGTCTCGTTGCCGTTGTTCATCATCAGCGAGTTGGGCCAGTAGCCAAAGGGGTAGCCCATGCCGGCGGGGATGAAGATGTCGAGGTAGCCGTCATTGTCGAAGTCGCCGGGAGCGATGCCCCAAGGCCAGAAAGTCTCTAGATCGGCCGTCTCGGTGATGTCGACGAATTTGCCGCCGCCGAGGTTCTTGAAGAAAGCGTTCCCGAAGACGACTTCGTCTTC
>JANWVS010000488.1 GCA_025056835.1 Gemmataceae bacterium
ATTGAGCGAAGCCCAGGCGGCGAACTCCGTGCCGAGATACAGCAGGTTGGGGTTGACGATGTCCTCGCGGAGACAGCGGGACGGACCGGAAGGCAAATTACCGCGGAGCGACTTCCAGCTTTGGCCGAAGTCTTCGGTCACGAAAAGATACGGTTCGTCGTCATTGGAGCGGTGGGCATCGAGGCAGACGTAGCACCGGCCGGCGCTGACCCGCGACGGCTCGATCGTGGCGACCCAGCGCGGCCCGGGTAGTCCGGCGGCGGCCAATCGGTCGCTGACGTTGGTCCAATCCCGTCCGCCGTTTTTCGTCACCCAGACGGCCCCGTCGTCGGTTCCCACCCAAAGCACGTCGGGGTCTTTGGGGGACTCGGCCAGGGCCGTGGCGCTGCCGCGCTTCGTCCGCGTGATCTCCGGCGAAATGATCTTCAGGTCGTCGCCGCGTTTGACCGACCGGAAGACGTACTGGGCGGCGCAGTAAAAGATGCCCGGGTTGTGCTCGGAGAGGAGGAACGGCGTGTTCCAGTTCCAGCGGTATTTGCCGGCGCCCGGCTGGGCCTTCGGCGCGATGGCCTTGCTGGCGCCGGTGCGGAGGTTGCGGCGCATCATCTTGCCGTCCTGGCTTTCGGCATAGACGAGGTCGGGGTCGAAGGGATCGATGCGGCAGACAAAGCCGTCGCCGCCGTTGATGTACAAGGCATCGGGATTGCTCGGACCGCTGGGCCGCAAGGTCTGCGACGGGATCCCCCAGGAGCCGTTGTCTTGCAGGCCGCCGTAGGCGCGGTAGGGCCGGCGATTGTCGACGGCGACATGGTAGAATTGCCCCAAGGCGAAGTGGTTGAAGTGCTCCCAGTGGGCACCGCGATCGTAACTGACGTAGTGGCCGCCGTCGGTGCCGAGGATCAAGTGCCGACTGTCCTTGGGATTGATCCACAGGTCGTGGCTGTCGGAATGGATGCCGGTGTTGATCCCCTGGGAGCTGAAGGTCTTGCCGCCGTCGGTGCTGCGCCAGAGGCTGACACCCAGCGAATAGATGATCTTCTCATCCGAGGGATCGCTGCGGACCACGGAGAAATAGAAGGGGCGTTCGTTGAGACTGTTGATGCGCGTCCAGGTTTCGCCGGCGTCGGTCGATTTGAAGATGCCGCCGGTGTGGACGCCGTCCGGCCCTTGCTGATCTTGCACGTTGGCGGCCTGGCCGGCGAGGCGTCCGCTGTACGGTCGGCCGGGGGCGCCGAGCTGCCGGGGTTCGAGCGTCAGGTTGGTGTCTTTCGTTTCTTTGCCGCGAAGGTAAGTCACCTTGACCACGTCGCCGGGGTTCTTGGCCTGGAGCATTTTTAACAGGGCCAGGCGCGAGCTGGTATCGACTTTGACGCCGTCCAAGGCGGTGATGATGTCGCCGACTTTCAGCCCCGCCTTGTCGGCAGGCCCCTTGGGCGCCACTTCCTCGATGATCACGCCGTCGTCGGCGAGTTCGAATTCGAGACCGAGGCCGACGCGCGGCGTGCCCGGCGGCCCTTCCGGACCGGGCCGTTGGCCGAGCACGATGTCCAACGACTTGCTCTCGTCGCCGCGTTGGATCGCCACGGTCACCTTGTCGCCCGGCTTTTTCGGCTGGAGGAAGGCGACCAGCTGTTGGGTTTGCTTGAAGTTCTTGCCGTCGATGGCCACGATCACGTCGTCCTTGCGGAGACCGGCCTTGGCAGCGGGACTGTCGGCGGTGACGTCGGTCACGCGCAGTCCGGCCGGAGCCGTCGTCGTCGCCACGCCGAGGAACGCTTGGCTCGGCGGCAAGCCGGTGCCGGCCTTCTCGGTGTCGATGACGGCGAAGACGAGATTGGGATTTTTGCGATGCCAATCGAGGCCGATGCGGCCCAGGTTCGCCTTGGGAAGGCCGACGCTGAGCGTCTTCCAGGTTTTGCCGCCGTCGGTCGTCTTGATGAGCCGGGTGCCGGGGGCGTGAACCTTGGCCGGAGCATACACGTCGGCGGCCGGGGGGGCCTTGGCGCTGCCGAGGAAACTGTCGAACTCATCGCGCTGGCGCTCCCAGGTGGCGGCGATGAGCATGTCGGGATCGGCAGGATTCATGACGATCTCGAGCACGCCGGTTTTATCGTCCACGTAATAGATGCGCTGCCAGGTCAGGCCGCCGTCCGTCGTTTTGTACAGGCCGCGTTCCTCGCTGGGGCCATACAGCCGCCCCAGAGCGGCGACATAGACAATGTTGGGGTCCTTGGGATGAATGACGATCTTGCCGATCTGGTACGACTTCCGCAAGCCCATGTTCTTCCAGGTCTTGCCGCCGTCGGTCGATTTGTAAACGCCGTCGCCGAAGGAAACGGAGTTGCGGGGATTGGCCTCGCCGGTGCCGACCCAGACGAGGTTGCGGTCGGTCGGCGCGACCGCCAAGGCGCCGATCGAGACGGTTGCCTCGCGGTCGAATTGGTGCTCGAAGGTCGAGCCGTTGTTGATGGTCTTGAGAATGCCGCCCGACGCCGTGGCCACATAGTAGCACGACGGGTCGGCCTCAAAGACGGCCAAGGCCGTGATCCGGCCGGCCATATTCGCCGGGCCGATGCTGCGCCAAGTAAATAGCTGCGGCCAGGCCGCCAAACTGGCTTGACCGGCGGCAGCGGCCGGCGGCGCGCCTTCCGCCTTGGACCCTTGCCCGGCGGCCGGTCGTTGCCCTGCCTCGCCCAGCACTGTGAGCACAACCAGACCGACCGCCCCCAACCACGATCGCAACCGATGAGCTTGCATGGCACATCAACACGACAACCAGCGACTCCCGCTGCAACCGGCGCCGCTTCGTGCATTGCTCTTGGGAAAATTGACGTGACGATAGCATAGCGGACCGGCGAAAAACGAACAGCCGACCCCGCCGCGATCGG
>JANWVS010000489.1 GCA_025056835.1 Gemmataceae bacterium
GGCATTTGTGAGGCGTTGGAGAAAGAACCGGAAGCCGAAATTCGCCGCGAAGCTGCCTTGTTGTTGGGCCGCATGGGGACCGATGCCAAGGAGGCCGTACCTTACCTCGCCGAAGCCCTGAAGAAAGATCCGGCCGACATCGTGCGCGAAGCAGCTGCCTTGGCGTTGGGCGATAAGTTGAGCAGCCAGGCGTATGATCACGTGCTGGTTCTCGCGGGCGCTTTGACAGATCGGCACGCCGGCACACGCGCGGCCGCGGCCGCGGCACTGACAGCGTTCGGCGATAAAGCTCGACTGGCTCTGCCGCAACTGATTAGCGTCGCGAAAGATAAAAAGGCGGATCGCTTACCGCGACTTTACGCCATCCAAATCGTGAGCCGCTTGCGAAGCGATCAACCCGAAACCGCGGGGCTGTTGTTGGCCGTGGCCAGAGAAGCGGAAGCACCGTTGTCGGTTCGCGTGGCCGCTGTCGAGGGCGTAGGCCGCGTGGAAAAGCCGGCGCAATCCGACCTGCCACTGCTGGGCGAACTGTTTCACGACAAAGAAGTGGAGGTTCGCCGTGCGGCAGCGCTTGTTGTGGCCAAGCTGGGGGAACAGGCCGCGACTCTTTGGCCACAGGTGCACGCACGGCTAAAAGACGATGACAACGCCGTGCGCTTCCAATTGTTGCGGGCTGCCGGCGCCATGGCCCGCGACCACAAAGAGGCGATCGACGCTCTCATCAAAGCTGCGTTGCAGGATGCCCATGTGGAGAATCGCCTCACGGCCATCGGCGAACTGGGACAGCTCGGACCGCTTGCCGTAGCTGCCGCCGACGCGCTCGCTGGCCTCGCCCGCCAAGATGCCCGTGCCGCTATTCGTGAAGCAGCGGCGGCAGCGCTGAAGAGAATTCAGCCGTGATTCCCGGCGACCATGGTGAGCTATGGCGTCCGTGCAACAGCGTATTGCCGATTTGCGCCGCCAGATCAACCATCACAACCGCCTCTATTATGTCGAAGCGGCCCCGGAGATCTCCGACCGCGAATTCGACCGCTTGATGGAGGAACTGCAAAAGCTCGAAGCTGCCCATCCCGAACTTATTACGCCCGACAGCCCCACGCAACGCGTCGGCGGCCAACCGATCGAGGGCTTTGTCACCGTCCGTCATCGGGAGCCGATGCTCTCGATCGACAATACCTACAGCGCCGGCGAACTACGGGAGTTCGACCGCCGGGTACGGAAACTACTCGGCGGCGAGGCCGTCACCTATGTCGTGGAACTCAAGATCGACGGCGTCGCGATCTCTCTCACTTACGAAGACGGCTTGCTTACCGTGGGCGCCACCCGCGGCGACGGCGAGCACGGCGACGACGTGACTCACAACCTTAAGACCATCGGCAGCCTTCCCTTGTCGTTGCCCGAGAAACTGCCGCTGTTCGAGGCCCGGGGCGAAGTCTATATGAACCGCGACGACTTGGCCAAGCTTAATCGCGAGCGCACCGCCAACGGCTTGGAACCGTTCGCTAATCCCCGCAACTCTGCTGCGGGAGCGCTGAAGCTGCTCGACCCGAAGGAATGCGCCAAGCGCCGGCTGCGGTTGTTTTGCTATGGCTTGGGCGCTTGCGAGGGAGTGACGGTCGCCACCCACCGGGAATCGCTGACCTTGTTGCGCAAGTTCGGCTTTCCGGTCAATCCCCACATTCAGGCGTTTGATCGTATCGACGATGTCATCGCCTGGTGCGAGAATTGGGCCACGCGCCGCCACGACCTGCCTTACGACATCGACGGCATGGTCATTAAGGTCGACGACTTGGCGCAGCGCCGACGGCTCGGCGCCACCGCCAAGGCGCCGCGTTGGGTCGTGGCTTACAAATTCCCGGCCGAACAGGGCCTGACCAGGCTCATCAGCATCGACTTGCAAATTGGCAAACAAGGCACGCTGACGCCGGTCGCCAACCTTGAACCGGTGCGCCTGGCGGGCACGACCGTCCGCCGCGCCAGCCTGCACAACGCCGATTTCATCAGGAGCAAGGACATTCGCGTGGGCGACATGGTGGTCGTCGAAAAAGCAGGCGAGATCATTCCCTACGTGGTTCGTTCTGAGCCGGGTGCCCGCACCGGCGCCGAAAAGGTGTTTCATTTTCCGAAAACGTGTCCCTATTGCGGCAGCCCCGTCGAGCTTGACAAGAACGGCACCTTCTATCGCTGCACCGGCGGCACCAATTGCTCATCGCGAACCAAGGAAATCCTCCGGGCCTATGCCCGACGCAGCGCCATGGACATCGAAGGCTTAGGGGAAAAAATCATCGACCAACTCGTCGATGCGGGTCTGGTGCACGGCATACCAGACCTCTATCGCCTGACCGTCGAGCAAGTCGCCGACCTGGAGCGCATGGGGCAGAAATCGGCCCAGAATCTGATTGACGGCCTCGAGGCCAGCAAGCAGCGCGGCCTGGCACGCTTGTTGGCCGGCTTGGCGATTCCCCACGTCGGCGACAGTGTCGCCGACCTGCTGGCCAACGAGTTCGGTTCGATCGACGCCCTGGCCGAAGCATCCGTCGAACGACTCCGGCAAATCCACGGCATCGGCGAGGTCATGGCTCAAACGATTTATAACTACTTCCACGATCCTCAAAAGATGAAAATGATCGCCGAGTTGAAGAAACTTGGGCTGAAGCTGACCCAAGACCCTCGACCCAAAGCCGTGGCCGGCGGCGGCGACCTAGCCGGCAAGACGATCGTCGTCACCGGCACGCTCAAGAAATATCAACGCGAAGAGATCGAAGCCCTCATTCGCTCCTTGGGCGGCAAGGCGGCGGGAAGCGTGTCCAAGAATACCTCGTTTGTCGTCGCCGGTGAGAACCCCCCCAGTAAGCTCGATAAAGCCAGGGAACTAGGTATT
>JANWVS010000048.1 GCA_025056835.1 Gemmataceae bacterium
CCGGCGTTCGCGAAAGGTTGAGTCGAGCGACGGGAGTGGAAGCTGTCGATTGCCGGCGGTTACGCGAGGCCCTGGGACGACTGTTCGAGCGATTCACTAGCCGCGGGGCGAAAGCTTGTGCCATTTCGTTGCCGCCGCAGTTCATTCCCGCTCCGGTTTCTGCTGAGCAGCTGTCCCAAGCCTTGACGGATTTTTACCGCGACCAAGGCGACGCATCATCTCGGGCCGTCGTCGTGCAGGGAGTCTTTTGGTTTCTGGCCGAATTGTGCCGCGAATTTCGCTGGCCGTTCGACCTGATGATTGGGGTCAATCGCAAGGTGTATGCGCACGGGGTCTTCCAAGGACAAGACTTATTCGATCAGCGAACTTCGCTGGTGCAGTACGCGGAACTATTCAATGCCTTCCCCGATGTGATCTTTCCTGTCTCTGTGTTGAGCAGTGTTCAGAACCAAGAATTGGTCAGCTTTAGTTGGATCTTCCCCAACGTCGTGACGAACGGCCACTGGTGGTATTCGAACATCCCGACGTTCATCGACCGCGATGCCCGCGCTCGGCTTCAGGCCGTGCCGAAAACCAAGCAGCTCGGCTACTACAGCGATGCCTACAAGCTGGAATTCGTCTTGCCGAAGTTCAACATGTACCGAGCGATCCTCGCCCAAATCCTGGCGGACGATTTCGTCCGCTCGGGGCGGTACAGCGAAACCCAAGCAGTGGACCTCGCGCGGTTGTTGTTGCGTGAAAACAGCTGCCGCATCTTTCACTTGTCATGATCGGTACGTTCAATTTGCCATGATCCGGTGGCGGTGCCGTCAACAAATCATGGGACAATTTGGCACGACTACTGCGCCGCTCAGGCACACACGACCGTTGATGTAACGTGTGAAAAGAGCTTGTCAAACGTCGTGAGCCTGTCCACAAGAGCATGATGCAACGTCAGTTGCGATGCACTCTGCCGACGGTCGCGCGCTGCGGCATGAGCCTTGCAAGGAACCTAATACACGAATCAGGCAGGCGAGCTTGACAGGAAGGAGGTGGCTTATGTTCGGGCTGACCCGTGTTCCGGAACGGGAAGCCCGGCGGGAGCGCAATCCGCTGGCCCTGTTCCGCAATGAGATGGACGAGCTGTTTCGTCGATTTTTGGAGGAATGGAGAGCACCGGACGAGTCTTTCTGGACCATGCCGAGTTGGGAATGGGAGGAGACCGAGAAAGAGTATGTCGGTCGAGCGCCCGTACCTGGCTTCGCGCCGAACGAAATCGACGTTCGTCTCAGCGGCAACGAACTGATGGTTCGTGCCGAACATCGCGAGGAAGGCAGAGGGCCTGAGAAGACCGACGGCCGTTACGAGCGCTGGGGCCGATTCGAACGGCGTGTAACATTACCCCCCGGAGTCGACGTCAACCGTGTGGAAGCAATGTGCCGCAACGGCATGCTCGAAATCCACATGCCCCGGCTTCCTGAAGCGAAAGTGCGGTCGATTCCGGTCAAGGGTTAGGCAAACCTCCGAGCGACGGTTTGTTTCGTGCTTGTGCAACCTCGCGACATCTCCTCGGGGGAGGTGTGTCGGCGAGGTTGCCTTGTTGTTAATGTGTCCCGCGCGGCGATGGGAATTATCGTTTTCCGGCAGCGGCGCACCCTCCAACGGCTTTTCCGTCAGTCAACATCGGAGCAAACGATCCACCAAGGCAATTCAACTCAGTCCATTGAGCCGACCGGTGCTGTCGCCCAACCGATCGACGGGGCAATCCATGCGATCCAACAAGGCCAGCCAGAGGTTGTTGAGCGGAGTTTCGCGGCGGTAGCGAACGTGTCGTCCAGAACGAAGGTTTCCACATCCCTTGCCGGCGAGCAGAATCGGCAAATCGTCGTGGTTATGACGATTGCCATCGGAATTGCCGCTGCCGTAGACCACCATGCAATGATCCAGCAACGTGCCATCGCCTTCCTGAGTATTTTTGAGTTTGTTCAGGAAGTAAGCGAACTGCTGCATGTGGAAGATGTTGATTTGCCGAATTTTGCCCTGCTTGACCGGGTTGTTCTCGTGGTGCGAGAGATCATGATGTCCTTCAGGAACTCCAATAAACGAGTACGAGCGATTGCTGCCTTCATTGGCAAAGACGAAGGTTGCCACCCGCGTTGAATCGGTCTGGAAGGCGAGGACGAGAAGATCGGCCAAGAGCCGGAGGTGCTCGGCATAGCTGGGAATCGTGCCGGGCACTTGGATATCGGGCGGAGTCGGTTGCGGGAGGCGAGACGCCCGCGCGATACGCTCTTCGATGTCGCGGATGGCGGCGAAATATTCTTCAAGCTTTCGTCGGTCGTTGGCACCAAGCCGATTTCGCAGGTTCGCCGAATCCTCGCGCACGAAATCGAGAATGCTGCGGCGATTTTGCTCGCGCCGCGCGCGATCAGTGCCGCCGGTATTGCCAAACAACCGCTCGAACACCTGCCGCGGATGGACGAGCTTCGGCATGGGAGTGGTCGGCGAACGCCAGGAAATCGTCGAGGAATACACGCAGCTGTAGCCCGAATCACAGTTGCCAGCCATCGCGCTGGGGTCACAACCGATCTCAAGCGACGATAGCCGCGTCTGATCGCCAATACGAGCCGCGGCCACTTGATCGACACTGACGCCGGCCCGAATGTCGGCACCGTCGGTTTTGCGCGGCTGGCAGCCTGTGAGGAACGCAGCCATGGCGCGAGCATGATCACCGGGTCCGTCGCCATTGGCTCGAGCCTTATCCGCGGTCAGCCCCGTGAGGACCAGCAAATGATCTTTGAACGGTGTCAACGGCTCCAAAATCCGCGGAAGTTCGCCAAGCGCCCCTTCACCTCGCGGTGTCCAGTCCGGCATGTGCACGCCATTAGGCACGTAGAAAAACGCCATTCGGTTCGGAGCCCGGCGAGCCGGCGCCTCTGCCCACGCCGTCAGCGGTCCCATCGCCTCGAGCCACGGCAAGGCGAGGCTGACACCCATCCCCTGAAGCATGGTTCGACGCGAAATCGGAGTAGTCATGGGTCCTGGTCCTTTCCTCGGCGTAAACGGAACGGGTCGCTCTTGGCAATTTCGACCACCATTGTCTGGAATCGGTAGTCGTTCTTAGCCAAAGCGGCCACGATCTGGTCGACTGCTGGCTTGTCGTACCAATCCAACCCTCGACCTAAACCATAGATTAACATCTTTTCAACCAAACAACGAGCGAAGAGTTCCTTTTTTTGCAGAAGAATTTTCTTGAGTTCCTGAGGTCCTTTGAACGTCTGTCCATTAGGCAGTGAACCAGACGGGTCGATCGGCTCGCCATTTTCCGTCGTCCGAAACTTGCCGATGGCGTTGTAGTTTTCAAAGGCGAGGCCCAGCGGATCCATCTTCGCGTGGCAATTGGCGCAGGCGGGATCCTTGCGATGTTGTTCCAGCCGTTGCCGCAAGGTTCCTTTCAGTTCTTTCTTGTTATCGTTGTCCGGCAGTTCGGGCACGTTCGGCGGCGGTGGCGGCGGCGGTGTGCCCAGTAGTTGTTCCAACACCCATTTTCCGCGTTTGACCGGGTTCGTTCGGGTTGGGTTCGAGTTGACGGTCAGGATGCTCGCTTGGGTCAGCAGGCCGCCGCGCTCGTTCGTCTTGAAAATTACTTTCTCGAATTTCTCATTGCCTCCAAAGCGGCCGAAACCGGTGCTCTTGCCCGGGTAAGGAATGCCATAATGCTTGGCGAGCCGTTCGTTCACGAAGCTGTAATTGCTATCGATCAAGTCGAGAATGCTGCGGTCCTCGCGAACGATTTCGCCGAAGAACAGTTGAGTTTCCTTCAGCATGTCGTTACGGAGTTTGTCGTTGAATTCGGGAAAACGGTCCGGGTCGGGACTGAAGTTGCGCAACGGCCGCAGCTGAAGCCATTGCATCGAGAAGTTCTCGATCAGGGCAGCCGATTTCGGGTCTTTCAACATGCGGCGCACTTGCGCCTCAATGTTGGCATGGAGTTGTTTGGACGCTGCCAAGGCGAACAATTCGTCGTCAGGCATCGAACTCCACAAGAAATACGAGAGTCGGCAGGCCAATTGATAATCATCGATCGGATGCGGATCCGGTGTGTCGGGGCGGTCGTCGAGTTCGACACGGAACAAGAATTTCGGCGAACACAGCACTGCTTGCATAGCCAACCCGATGCCGGCCTCCCAACTTTCGCCGCGTTGCTCGGTTTGCTCGACGAGTTTGGCCAAGCGTTCGATTTCGTCGGGCGTCGCAGGTCGGCGATAAGCCTTGCTGGCAAAGCGCCCGAGAATGTCGCGCGTCTTCGCGGCTTTCGTGGTGGCGGTTGTGGCTAGCAGCTTGCGGTGCGTTGCCGGATAGGGGTCGGCCGGGCCGAATAACTCAAACCATTCGACCGAGACGCTCCGCGGCGGGTCGCCGCCCGGGTTGAGCAGCTTGGCGGCAAAGCGCGTGTTGGCGCCCTCTTTGAGGTGAAGCTTCGCTTCGTAAACGTCGCCGCGTTTTTCACCCGTCTTGACCTCCACGACTTTTAACTCTTTATCGTCGGCCAACAGCGCCACGCGCGGCGGCTCCGAGTCAGACGACTTGCCGTACATCTTTACCCGAAACGTGTATTCGCCGTCCTGCGACACTTTGATCAAGGCGTGCAACCGGTCCTTTGTCAGTTCCCGGAAGCGCAGATCCTTGATCTGGGCCGGTTCGAGAAAGCGGGCAATCACGCGGCGGCTGCCCGGCTTGGGAGGGGGACCAACGACGATGGCCCGCGCGATGATCGCCTCGGCCGCGGCCAGGTAGCGCTCCATCAGCAACGGCGAGATCGTGAGCACGTCGCCAATGTTGTCGAAGCCGTAGCCGACGTCGTCGGCGGGAAAGTCGTCGGCCGGGTTGAAATCGACCCCTACGAGATCGCGAATGGTGTTGTTGTACTCGGTCCGGTTGAGCCGGCGCATGGTCACGCGCCCCGGATCGCGCCGAGCTTGGCGATCATGTTTTTCAAAAATACCGCCGATGATCTGAAGAAACGCTTCGGTTTCCTCCAGCTTCGGCCGTGGCCGCTCCGGCGGTGGCATCTCGCCGGACGTCACCATTTGCACCACCGCGTTCCAGCGCTTGCGGTCCTTCAAAACGCCGGCCTCGTCTTGATACACGTGCAGCGCCAGTCCTGCCCGCTGTTTTTCGGCGCCGTGGCACGCATAGCAGTGTTTGGCGAGATAGGCCAGCGCCGCCGGCGGCAGCGCCGGCGACCCCTTGCCCTGCGCGGCGACCGATGCCGACTTGGACTGCCAGGTACCAACCAGACAGACCAAGACCGCGCTAAGCAAGCACAGCCCACCGAAAATGCGCCGATCCATCTCTGACCCGGACCAAGGGTCTGTAAGGAAAGATTCAATTCAGGCAGGTGAATATATCCTATGGGACTGGGTCGTCTATTGCAACTCTTTCTTTTCCGAGCGAGGGGCAGGGCCGTTTGATGGTGGTCCGAGCCGCTGTCTCCAAGCAAGCCGGGCCGGCTTCCGACCGACGCACAACGACTTGGGGCACAACCACACGGACCGGGAGACAGGGTAACCGCACCGCAGCGCCGGCGAAAAAGCGATCAAGCCGTGGCGGTTGCGAGGCAAGTCGGTCTGGCGCCGCCCTGCCGCGGCCCGCGCAGGCGCGAAAGCCTACCATCGTCGTTGGTCCATTGCCGCACCGTTGGTCCGAGTCGTTGCTTGGAGTAGAGGACTCGCCGTCGCTTGCTTCAGTCGCGCAGCTGGTGTCCGGTCAGGTGAAGAAAGACGCGCTCGAGGTTAGCTTCTTCCGTTTCGAGATACGACAGGTCCAAGCCGCGGCGTTGCAAGATGCCAACAACCCGTGCCAACGCTTCAGGCAGGTCGGCGCATTCTAATTCCCAACCGCCCGCCGCCGTCGGCTGGATCGATAGGCCGCTCCGAATAAATTCGTCGGCGACGTGGTCGAGCGGCGGCGTCGCTCGGAACCGAAGCCGCGCCGGCAGGATGCGCAGAAGGTTCGGCACGGTATCGCAAGCTGCCAATCGGCCGTGGTCGATGATGCCGATGCGTCGGCACAGTGCTTGCACCTCTTCCATGTAGTGGCTCGTGTAAACGATGGTCGTGCCCGCAGCATTGAGCCGACGAATCTGTTCGAACAAGCGGTGGCGCGATTGCGGATCGACGCCGGTGGTGGGTTCATCGAGCAAGAGCAAACGCGGTTGGTGCATCAGTGCGGCGCCAAGATTGAGCCGACGGACCATGCCGCCGGAAAAGGTGTTGACGCGCTGGGCGGCGCGGTCTTCGAGGCCGAGCGCCTCGAGAATTTGGCTACAGCGGCGCTGAGCCTCCGCTCCGCGAACGCCGTACAGTTCGCCGAAAAAACGCAGGTTTTCCGCCGCCGTCAGTTCGCCGTACAGGGCTAACTCTTGCGGAACGATGCCGATCAGCCGGCGCGCGGCTCGATCGCCCGCCTCAAAAGGCCGGCCGGCCACGAAAATTCTACCGGAGTCGGCGGCGAGCAGCCCGGCGATGATCGAAAGCAACGTCGTCTTGCCGGCACCGTTGGGACCGAGCAGGCCAAAAATTTCCCCCGCTTCGACATGAAACGATACGCCGACCAGGGCGACCGTAGGGCCAAACGATTTCCGCACGTCCTGGACTTCGAGAAGCGGCGCGCCCATGAGAAAGTATTGTATCTCGCCGACGCCGATCATAAGCTGGGAAGGATCTCCTTGGCTATGTGTGAGGTTTCAACCTATGCCCAAGAAAAGTAGGACCGTCGCCGCCAAAGAATCAGCCATCCTCAACCTATCTTTGAGCCGCACGGCGCGCGTCGGCGGCAAGACCGAGGACGAATTGTTGCTCCAGCGCCGCAAACAGCCGCGGCCGACGCCGCGGGCGCCGGAGCAGGCCGAGTTCACGCGCGGCGATCCTTGGCGGGTCTTACGGATCATGGGGGAATTTGTGGCGGCGTTCGACGCCCTCGCTGAGGTGGGCGCTGCTATCACCATTTTCGGCTCAGCTCGCACCAAGCCCAGCGATCCGATGTACCAAGCGGCGCGCGACTTGGCGGCTCGTTTGGCGCGAAACGGCTTCGCGATTATTACCGGCGGCGGTCCCGGTATCATGGAGGCCGCTAATCGCGGCGCCCGCGATGCCAAGGGATTGTCCATCGGCTGCAACATCGAACTGCCCATGGAGCAGAGCATCAACCCTTACGTTGACGTCGCCATCAACTTCCGCTACTTCTTCTGTCGCAAAACGATGTTTATGAAATACGCCGAGGGCTTCGTTCTCTTTCCGGGCGGTTTCGGCACCCTCGATGAATTGTTCGAGGCCCTCACGTTGATTCAAACGAAAAAGATTGCACAGTTTCCCATCGTTCTCTTCGGCACCGATTATTGGCAGGGGCTGCTCACGTGGCTGCGGCAAGCGGTGCGCGACCAAGGACGGATCGATCCGCAAGACCTCAACCTCGTGCGCTTGACCGATTCGCCGGAAGATGCCTGTCGTTACCTCACCGAGTGTTACACGGCACAATCGTGGACGGCGTGACGCCGCGACCGATGGGACCGCGACACGCCGCTGCGGACGATGTGTTCGTTTGCTTGCTTTTGCGGTTGGCAAGGATAAACCCACTTCATGAGCCGACATGAGCTAGTTCTCCTCAGTCCTTATCGCTTTCCCGGTGCTCACGCGCTAACGTTGGCGGAAGAAGACATGGCCTGCTGGCTCAACGCCCATTCCGCTCTCTGGCACCCCGCGGTCCTTTGGCAAGCACAAGGGCCGCCGCGCGTCGAGTCGGCGTATGACCACGAAACGCCGAAGCCGGGATGCCTGTACGCCGTTCCGGAAGTTCCGCCGACTTACCTGCCCGATGATTGGCGCGACCGCGTCCGTCAGGCCGGCTCAATCGCTTTTACCGCCGCCGTCGATCGCGACTTGACCTTCGCCAACCTGTGCCAGGCCATGACGGACGACGGGGCCGCCCCGCTG
The DNA here is from genome assembly GCA_025056835.1 of Gemmataceae bacterium. Lineage (GTDB taxonomy): Bacteria > Planctomycetota > Planctomycetia > Gemmatales > Gemmataceae > JANWVS01. The sequence continues at coordinate 7,974 of JANWVS010000048.1, forward strand.
GGATGCCGGCAGGCGTTGGATCTACCCGCCGACAAAGTAGGACCGTTTCTCGGTCTGGGCTACGGTCATCTGTTGCAGGCAACCTTGGCCGAAGCCATGGAGCACGAGAACCTCTTAGATGCGGCGGCTTTTTGGGAGGAGGTGCAGCGCGCCGTTGCGAGTGTGGTCGGGCTATCGATGGCTGCGACGGACCACGCTGCCGACTTCGGCCCAAGCGATCACGAAGCCGCGGGTTTGCCGGACGACGATGCGCCCCGCGCCGATCGCAGCATCGCAACGGACGGCGAAAGCGTGGCGGCTTCGGCCAATGAGGGGCCGCAAGAAATCGGTCGGGACGTCGCGGCAGCGCCCGGGGACGCCGAGGCCTGGCGCGAACATTTGCAAACCGCCGCGGTCAAGCTGCAGTCGGCCCGCGAGGTCTTGTATCCCGTGACGATTCACTTGCTGGATTTGTGTCTGCTCGACGATCCCCCGCCGCCGATCGTCATGGCGGTCTACGACGGTGACGCACCGCTGTCGGTGCCGGCCGCGCCGCCGTCCGGCAGCACGCCCGTGTGGCCCGCAGCTTTGGACTTCGGCATTCCTGTCAATTTTGTGGCCTCGAGCAGCACGTTGGAGCGCCTTGCCGCCACCCAACCAGAGCGTTTCGCCTTGCTGCGCGAGCGGTTCCAAGCGGAGCAGGTGGAAATTTGCGGCGGGTCGTACCTGGAACGCGAAGATCCCTATCTTCCGGTCGATTCACAGCTTTGGAACATCCGCCGCGGCGTCGATGTCGCACGGCGGCTGCTCGGGACCGATCTTCGCGTATTCGCCCGACGGCGTTTCGGTTTTCATCCGCAGATTCCGCTGTGGTTGAGCACCCACGGCCTGACGAAGGTGTTGTTTCTAGTCTGGGACGAGCAGGCGGCCGTCCCGAGTTACACCAGCCCGGTCGTCAGTTGGCCCTCGCCGGACGGTAAGCAAGTCGACGCTTTTGTCCGGCCTCCGAAGCCGGCTGCCGCTGCGGAAACGTATTTCAATTTGGCCCACTACTGGTTCAAAACCACCCGCGAGGACCACGCTGCCACTGTGTTCTTGGTCCACACGGGCAAGCCGGATCCGCCTTGGTATCGTGACCTGATGGAACTGGCGCGGCTCGCCCCGGTGTTCGGCGAATGGCAAACGTTCTCGCGGTATTTCGGTGAAGTGATGGCCGGCGAAT
>JANWVS010000490.1 GCA_025056835.1 Gemmataceae bacterium
ATCAAACCCCAGGAGCAATACTACCTGAGCGGCAACAAGCTGCAGAATCATCACGGCGGCATGGTCATGGTCGGCGATTACATCTACGGCGGCCATGGCCACAACAATGGCATGCCGTTCTGCCTCGAATGGAAGACCGGCAAGCTGCGCTGGGGCCCGGAAGAAGGAGCGGGACGCGAATCGGCGGCAGTCGTCTATGCCGACGGCCACCTCTATTTCCGCTGGCAAGACAACACCATGGGACTGGTCGAAGCCACCCCCAAAGGTTACAACCTCGTCAGTGAGTTCCGTCTGCCCAAGGGCACGAGCACGCCCGGCTGGCAACATCCGGTCATTGCCAACGGCCGGCTGTACATCCGCGGCAACGATCAAGTGCTTTGTTACGACATCAGGAAGTGACTCCGCTGTCGCTGCCTCGATGATCCACACCTAGCACACGCCCAGCATTTGTAATACGTCCCTCGCCCGGGCTGCGGTTGTTTCCAGACCATCGGCAGTGGATAGGGCCGTGGCCGCGGCGCGCGTGTCCGGCTCCAACGGCTCCCATGTTCGGGCCAACTGCTGGTAAATGGTCCAATCGGCGTCGGAGGCGTCGCCTTGCCGCGCCGCCAACCGACGCCGCGCCGTGTCGGGATCCACTTCGCAGAGCACCAGGGCTGCCGGCACACACAACGCCCCTGCCGCCTCCAGAAACGCCCGGCGGTGCCTTTCGTGGCGAAAGCTCGCATCGACCACGACCCGGCCGCCTTCCAGCAAGGCCGACTGCGCTCGCCGAAGACATTCGGAATACGTCTGCTCGGTGCGGGCCGGTGCATACAAGGCTTGTTCGAAGTCGGCACGGGCCGCTGCTTCTGCCGGCAGTCCGGCGAGTTCCTTGCGGATCGCGTCGGAGCGCAACCAGCGAAAACCGAAATGCTCGACCAACGTTCGGGCCAAGGTCGACTTGCCCGCGCCCGGCAGACCGCCGATGAGCAACAGACACGGCCGCTGCTCTGGCGGCGCCAGCTCCGCCAGGGCCAACAGCCAATGCCCTCGGGCCCGGGCCAAAGCCGCGCTTCGTTCCCCTTCCGGGATCTCCGGCTCGGTCAGTTCCAAACCTTCCACTTTGGCCCGGACGATGGCCCGGTAAGCGACGTAGAACGGCAACAACGTCCGGCCAGCCGGGTCGCCGGCGGCAGCGAAATACGTCTCGGCGAAGCGCCTCGCCAAATCGGCCCGCCGCTGGAACTTCAGGTCCATCACCAGAAAGGCCATGTCGGCCACCGGGTCGGCGTAGCGAAAACGCTCATTGAATTCGATGCAGTCGATCATCAGCAGATCGTCGGGCGGCGAGCGGTCGGGAAACCAGTAGACGTGATCCAGGTGCAGGTCGCCGTGCGTGTCGCGCGTCGTGCCCTGTTCAGCACGGCGTTCGATGAGCGGGCCGAGGCGAACCAGGGCCTCTTCGCTGAGCCGGCGCAAACGTTCGTGGACCCCGGGGCTGACGGTGACGCCGACGTGTCGCTGCGTTTGTTCAAAGTTTTCACGAACATTCCGGGCGACGACGGCACAGCGGCCAAACGAGGCGATGTCCGGACCGCGGGCCGCCGCTGCGTGGAATCGGCTCAACCGTCGGGCCAGTTCGTCGATCAGCTCCGGCGTTACCGTGCCCTCCGCCAGACGCCGTTGGAGCGTCGCCTCGGCCGGCAGACGCCTCATTTTCACGGCCCAATCGACGATGTCGCCTTCCTGCTCGAAGGCCGCGGCGCCGTTCCGCAGCGCGACCGGCACAACTCCCAGGTAGACCGACGGCGCCAGGCGGCGATTGAGACGGACTTCCTCTTCGCAATAATGCCGGCGTTTTTCGACGGTGCTGAAGTCGAGGAAGCTGAGCGCCACCGGCTTCTTGAGCTTGTACGCGAATGCGCCGGCGAGGAAGACGGCGGAGATGTGCGTTTGGTAGACGACAATCTCCGCCGCGGGGAACGGATAGGCTGCGGGTTGCGACAAAGCGGCGATCAGCTCGGCAAGGTCCATGGCGCAGCTCCGCGTTACTCCTTGGCCAGGGCCCGGATTTGCCCCTGGCGAGCATAGTCAATGGCTTCGGCCAGAATGCGGGCGGTCTCCTGCGGCGCGTGAAAACCGAGCGAGTTTTCCGCGAGCACGACGTCGAGACGCCACTGGGCCTTGCGGTGCAGTTGGCGAGCCGCCTCCAGCGCCGCCGGCGGGGCGTGGCGGGCCTGGGCAGCTTGCAGGGCGTTGATGAGGTCGATGGCCGCGTCTTCGGCCCGGTCGAGCAAGGCTTTCGTCCGGCCCTGGATCGTGGCGGCGCGATGGACCAGTTCGCTTTCCGACTGCCGATGGCACGTTTGGCACGCGCGGGCCACGTTCAGCAGCGGGCTGCGGACATGGTGGTCGCTGATCTTGACGGCACCGGCGCGGGTGTAGGGCATGTGGCAATCGGCGCAAGCGACGCCGCTGCGGGCGTGGATCCCCTGGCTCCAGATTTCGAATTCGGGATGCTGGGCCTTGAGCATTTTGGCCCCGCTCTCTTTGTGCGTCCAATCGGCGAAGCCGGCGGCGTCGTAGTACGCTTCCATCTGCTCGGCGGTCAAGCCGTTTGCCCAAGGGTAGACGAGCAGGTTGCGCTCGGTTTTCTTGAAGTAATACTCGACGTGACACTGGGCGCAGACAAACGAGCGCAGCTCTTGGCGGGTGGCGTCGCGATTGGCGTCGTAAGCGGGTCGGTGCGGACGCGGCGTCTCGGCGTGGGCCTGGGCGTAACGCTCGAGGCTCGGCAGGTGCGGGAGGACTTCGCGGTAGCCGAGCAGCCGCTCTTCGCGTTGTTCCTTGACCGGTTTCTTTTGTTCGGCTCGTTTTTCGTCTTCCT
>JANWVS010000491.1 GCA_025056835.1 Gemmataceae bacterium
CGTACAACTTGTAAACGCCGTTGAAAAACCGCCCCTCGAACTTTTCCCCGACGACGACCTTGTCGCTTTTGGTCGGCTTGGCTTCGGCCAAGTGCCCGGTCGCAAGGTACAGCTCCGCCTTGCCGACCGGTTCGAGACGAACTTGGTCTTTGTCGGCGACGCAACGCAGGTCGCCGCCCAGCGCCGCCGGCACCACTTGACCATAGTCGAGGTTGAAGCGAAAGTCAGCGAACAGGCGCACGCCCGACCCCTTGGCCGAAATCGTACGTTCTTCGCCCTCGCGAAAAGTCACGAAGCGGTCGATGAGGACGATCGGCACCGACTTTTCGGCATCGACCTTGTGCCGGGCCGGTTGGACGAGCAGCTTGGCCCAACGGCCGTCGTTGGTCTTGACGACGAGAAACGTCCCCGGCACGCCGGGCAAGACCCGAGCATGATCGATCATCTGCTCAAAGGTCAGCTGCTCGACCTTCTGAGCCAACTTGCTTTCGGCCAGTTGCCGCAGGTGGGGATTCAGGTAATGATCGAACGCATCCGCACGAACGAAGGCTGCGGCGACGAACACGATCGTCCCAGCAGCAGTCAGGTGACGCACCATGGGCCCTCGCATACGAAGAAGCCGGGCTGCTCCTTGTTATACGAACTCGCCGGGTCAAGGCCGTCGGCGGTCAGCCTCACCGGTCCGACTTTGGCCTCATTTTTCTTTGCAGTAGCTGAGGCTGAGTAAGGCGAAGGCGGTACACAGGTCGGGGTTGTCCTCGGCGAAGGTCCGTTCGCCGTGGTTGCGCCAGCTGCCATTGGCAGCCTGACGGGAGCGAAGGGCGTCGAACAACTCGACCGGCCAGGCGTGTTTCTTGCCGCTCGCGTCGACGAAGGGATTTTCGCCCCATGCGTCCATCGCCTTGGCAAAGGTGTGGTAATAGTAGAACAACCCCGCCTTGCCCATGCCGATGTTTTCCTCCAGTGTGTAATGGCGGCGAATCCAGTCGATAGCAGCTTGAACGCGGGGATCGTCGCGGCTGACGCCGGCGTAAAGAAAACTCTTCAAGCCGCCATAAGTCATCGCTCCCATGGAGCGCAGGCCGCCCTCGGGGGTTGTGTGCAATTTGTCGTCCTTGTCGAGTGCCCGGAACGGCGAATAGACGAAGCCGCCGCGGTCGTCCTTGGTGGTCTTCTTCGCAAACGGCTGGTCGTTGGTTTCGCCCGGCAGATTTTGGCATCGGCCCAAGAAGGTCAACGCCTTCTTAATGGCCGGATCGTCCTTGGACAGCCCAGCGGCCAGCAGGGCCTCGACGCTGAAGACGCTGTTGGATAGGTCGGGACGTTTCTTGCCGTCATAGCTGAATCCGCCATAGGCGAGATCGTCTCGTTCCGCCTCGTGTTGGATACGCTTGAGGAATTCGCCAGCGTTTTTCAGGATAGCATCGTACTTGCCTCCCTGATTCACTTCACGAAAGGCCATGACGGCGACGCTGGTCGTGTAATTGGCGAGGAATTTGTTATAGATGCCGCCGTCTTTTTGCACCTGACTTTCGAGGTATTTCAAGGCCTTGGCCACCATCGGGTCGTCGCCGCCGACGCGGTTCCTGGCCAAGCCGGCTACCACCAAGGCCGTTATGCCCGGGCCGGCCACCTTGGGTGAAAAGCTACCGTCGCTACCCTGCGCATTTCGCAAGTAGCCGACGCCCTTGGCCACCACCGCGGCCAACTCTTTTGGGTCTGGTTGAAGGGCTTCGCCGCCGAAGATCACCGACGGCCGGGCCGCCGCCAGGACAAAGATCAACGCCCCCGCTGTCGCGCTGCCGAGTCTTGGCATCGCCTCAGTCTCCTTGGTTGGGATCCAGTCTTATTACTGTGGCGCTCCACATCCGGCGTCCACGAAAGCCAAACGGTTCGACAAAGTGCAATCCTTGTGCCAGTGCCGCCAACAACCCCAACCCGGAGCAATGCCGCTCGACGGGACGAATAGTACTGGCCGTTTGCTGGTCAGCGCTGGCCATGCGATGTTCAGGCGCACCGGCAAACGGGCAGCCGATTCCGGGCTGGATCCCCCGAAGCCCGCTCGCCACGGCTGGCGGCATCCCATAATTTATGCTCATCTCGGCGCCGACGAGTGGGCCGCGGTGCCGGGGATTTGATCTCATCAAGGAGAACACCATGGCTTACACCTTGCCTCCGTTGCCGTATGCGACCAACGCTCTGGAACCACATATCGACACGATGACGATGGAGATCCACCACGGCCGGCATCATAAGACCTATGTCGACAACCTCAACAAGGCCCTCGAGAATCAACCGGCCCTCGCCGCCAAGCCCATTGAGCAGCTCATTCGGGAGATCAACCAAGTGCCGGAAAGCATCCGCCAAGCGGTGATCAACAACGGCGGCGGGCATCTCAACCACACGATGTTCTGGGAGATCATGGGGCCTGGCGGCGGCGGCAAACCGAGCGGCCCGTTGGCCGACGACATCGCCGCCACCTTCGGCGATTTCGGCCAGTTCCAAGCTCAGCTCAAACAGGCCGGGCTGGGTCGTTTCGGCAGCGGCTGGGCCTGGCTCGTGCTCGCCGGCGGAAAGCTGCAAATCATCAGCACCGCCAATCAGGACAATCCGTCGATGACCGGCCAAGTGCCGATCCTGGGCGTCGACGTCTGGGAACACGCCTACTACCTCAAGTATCAGAACAAGCGGGCGGATTACCTCGACGCCTGGTGGAACGTGGTCAACTGGGCCAAAGTGGCCGAACGCTACAGCCGAGCCAAGGCCGGCACACTTTAGCGCATCAGACGACTCGGGCGTTGGGTCGACGTTCCTTCCCCATCGCCGCGCCATCGCTTTGCGCGGCGGTGTGCGGTGCGCGTATAA
>JANWVS010000492.1 GCA_025056835.1 Gemmataceae bacterium
CAAACCCAGGGATGTGCGGGCTGGCATCGAAGATCAGATGGGTGCCGAACGGCACATCCTGCGCCAGCAGGTGCAGCGTCTGCTCGCTCAGCCGCGGCGCGGGCGCAAACCAACGGCCTTCGTAAAATTCCTTGTAGTTCGGCAGGTGCGACTTGGGCACCAACCCCAGCAAGCGGCCGCGATGGACGACGGCGGCAACGTTGCACAATTGATCGGCGACCACCAGCGGCAGCCCCACCACGGTCAGACAGGACGTGCTCTCGCTGTGATCGACGATTTTCGCCAAAGCATCCAGCGCTGCCCGCTGCAAAACTGGCTGGTGAAACAGATCGCCGCACGTGTAACCTGTTAAACAGAGTTCGGGGAAGACGATCAGCGCCGCGCCATCGCGCTCCGCACGAGCAATCAGGCCCAGGACTGTTTCGGCGTTAGCGGCGCAATCGCCGACACGTACCCTCGGCACGGCGGCGGCGACGCGAAGAAAACCGTGTTCGATCATGCGGCACCACCATGGCGGCGGTCGACAGCGACGTTTCGTACTCGTTCAGTTGCCCGTGGTTGTGCGACCTTCATCTTACTGCCTGCCGTTGACGCCTCCAAGATCGTATCAAGGCATGACAGAAGCGATCGCGGCCGCGGGGTGTACCCATGTTTTCTTGGGTTCGGCTGGGTTTGGAGATGGTCGGCTTGAAGTGAATATCGTGCTTGACCGATCCGGAATGGGCGATTTCCGTCGAGATCACCGCGTGTAACTTATCCAACTAGGGGTGTCCTGGACGAATGCGCCCCAAGGAAAAGTTGGGTACACCCGAGGTCGGGTTGATTGCCAAAGACTCTGCTGGCACGACACGTGCCGCGGCGGCAATTTCGACGCCTGGAGGCTGTTCTTGGAGAGTGTGCGTTGAGGTATGTTGCTAATAAAACGACATCGGTGCGCAACTGGGGCTTTGAAGGCAACCGCGAGGGGGAGATCTCCCATGTACCGCAGCATCGTTGTAGCGTGGCTGGTGCTCTGGCCCACGGCCGCGCCGGCGCAGAGCAAAGCAGCAAAGATCATGGGTCAATACGGCTGGCATTCATCCCTGGAGACCGCGCGAGCCGAGGCCAAACGCACTCAGAAACCCCTGATGATCGTTTTTCGCTGCGATCCTTGAGGAGACTGCTATCGATTCGACGAGCAGGTTGTTCGTCTGGAGCAAATCGCGGACGTTGCCCGCCATTTTGTTCGCATTCGTTTAGTGCGTATCGAAGGGATCGATCTGAATTGGCTCGAGTTCGATCTTGACCTGACGTGGGCAGCGTTGTTCGTGCATCCCGATGGTCCGGTCTACGGCCGATACGGGGGCCGTGATGCCAAGGACGCCGACTCGCGCAACAGCTTGGCGGGCTTGCGATTCGCCATGGAAGCGGCCCTCGCCGCCCACCGGGAGGGCGCGATGTCAGCGTCCCCGCGTGGGAAGCCGCTGTACATCGAAAAGGTACGCTCCTACGCAGCTCACGCCGGCCGGGGGTGCGTGCATTGCCATCAAGCCAAGGAAATTCTTCGCGAGGAGGAAGTCCGCACCGGCGCCTGGGACCCGGAGTCGCGGTGGGTTTATCCCTTGCCGGAGAATATCGGCATCACTTTACACCGCGACCGCGGCGATACGATCGAGGCCGTCATACCAGGCTCGCCAGCCGCTCAGGTGGGATTGATTGCCGGTGACACAATCGTGTCGCTCAACGGCCTTGCCATACATTCGTTTGCCGACGCTCAATACGCCCTGCACAAAGCGCCGCGCTCGGGGGAATTGTCGATGGTCTGGAAACGCGGCGGCGTTGAGCAGGCCGGAAAAGTCCGCCTTGCCGATGGTTGGAAAAGAACGAACATTACTTGGCGACCATCGCTGATGGATTTGTTACCGTCGTTACCGTTGTTTGGCTCAGACTTGACACCGCAAGAGAAGCGGTCCCTCGGCTTGGCCGAGACACAATTGGCGTTTCGCCAAGAGGCGCCGCTGTCACCGCGGGCCAAAAACCTGGGTGTGCTGGAAGGAGACGTCATCATCGGCATCAATCGACTCGCGATGACCGGCACGATGGACGAGTTCTTGGCTTACGTCCGCCGCAATTATCTCCAAGGCGATCGAGTGACCTTGCAAATTCTTCGTAACGGCCGAAGGCTTGACTTGCCGATCCGTTTACCATGACCGGACGCTGACCACCAGAAACCTGGCTTGTACAACAATCTACGGCGCGCGACAATCCACTAACGGCAAGGCCTTGTGAGTGAAAGGGTTACGTCTTTAAGTCATCCGACCCCCAAAGGAGGATTCAACGGGCATGGCTGCCACGTTCACCGCCGACGGTGTGACCTTCCAGTACCCCGAAACCTGGAGTTTGCAACGGGAGAATTCCGCGAACGGCTGGACTGTGTCGTTGCAGAGTCCCGAGACGGCCTTCTTCTTGGTGTCGCTCGACAGCGACATGCCCGAGACCGAAGCTATGGCCGACACCGCGCTAGCGGCATTGCAGGAAGAATACCCAACGCTGGAAGCCGTCGACCGCATCGACAGCGTTGCCGGTCTTCCCGCGATCGGCTACGACATCCGCTTTTTCAGCTTGGACCTAACCAACACCGGTTGGCTGCGAAGCGTCTACGGCGGCCGCGGAACGATTTTGTTGTTGTGGCAAGCCAATGACCTGGAATTAGAGCGTGTCGGCCCGGTATTGCAGCAAATTTGCACTTCCTTGCGCATCGATGCCGACGACGAGCCGGAATGATTCAGATGGAGTAATCCATCGGCGGCGGCTCGAAAATCTTTACTTCCTTGGCCATGAGATAAACGTGCTCGCCGGATTTCAAGCCCAA
>JANWVS010000493.1 GCA_025056835.1 Gemmataceae bacterium
CGCGGTCGGTGGAGCGGAAGAGGACGTTGCCCCCGAAATAGATCGTCTTTGGATCGTGCGGCGACAGGAGGATGGGGCTGGACCAGTTGAAACGAAATTCGGGCGTGCCGCGGGGCGGCGGCGGGACGATGTTGCTGGTTTCGTTCTTGGAAGGCAAGCGTGGTTTGATGTTGTAACGCGCCCAGGTCTTGGGATGGACACGGCGGAGAATGCCGTATTGTCCTTCGCAAAAGACGATGTCGGGATCGGTGGGATCAATCTGGCAATAATAGCCGTCGTAGCCCAACACATTGACCCAGTCGGCGATGGTGATGCCGTTGGCGTCGCGGGTGGCGCTGGGGGCGCTCCAGGTGCCGTTGTCTTGCAGCCCGCCGTAGATGCGATACGGTTTCTGCATATCGAGGCCGATGGCGTAGAACTGGGCGACGGGAAGGTTTTTGAGGTGTTCCCAGTGGCGGCCGCGGTCGTAGGAGTAGTTCAAACCGCCGTCGCAACCGAGCACAAGGTGATGAGGGTCGGCAGGGTTGATCCACAGACAATGATAATCGGCGTGAGTGCCGGGGGCGGCGTTGTCCTTGGTGAAGGTGGCGCCGCCGTCGGTGGAGACGTGGAGCTTGATGCCCAGGACGTAGACCCGTTGTGCGTCGGTAGGGTCGATGCGGACTTGCCCGTAGTAAAATGGCCGCGGCACGAGTGAGTTGAGATACTTCCACGTCAGGCCGCCGTCGACCGAGCGAAAGACGCCACCGGCCTCGGGGCCGAGGTCTTCGTTCGGCCCTTGACCCTGCACCGAGACATTGGTCTTATCGGTTTGCACGACGGCGTACACCACGCGCGGGTTCTTCCGCCAAACGCTGATGCCGCACCTTCCCAGAGGCCGTCGCGGCAGGCCGGTGGTCAGCTTGTGCCATGTCCGGCCGCCATCGGTGGTTTTGTACAGCCCCGCTCGCGGACCGGTTTGCACGGCCGGGTTGCCGCCGGAGAAGGCGTCGCGGCGCACTTGATACAAGGCTGCGTAGAGCGTGTCGGGTTCGCTCGGGTCCATGGCCAGGTCGATGGCGCCGGTGTCGTCGTCGACATAGAGCGCTTGGGTCCAGGTGGCGCCGCCGTCGGTCGTCTTGAACACGCCGCGTTGGCGATTGGCGGCCCAGATTTTGCCCAAGGCGGCGACATAGACGATGTTGGAGTTCGTCGGGTGGATGACGATGCGGCCGATGTGGTGCGTTTCCTTGAGTCCCATGTGCTCCCACGATTTGCCGCCGTCGCGCGAGCGATAGACGCCGTCGCCCCAGGACACGCTGTTGCGGGGATTGGCTTCGCCGGTGCCGAGCCAAACAAGGTTGGGGTCCGAAGCTGCCACAGCGACCGCGCCCACGGCTGCCGTGGTGCCGCGCTCGAATACCGGCGTCCAGGTCGTGCCGTGGTTGACCGTTTTCCACAGGCCGCCTGAAGCACTGGCAACATACTGGATCCGCGGCGCTTTCTCATAGACGGCGATGTCCGTGATCCGGCCGCTCATCACTGCCGGGCCGATGTGCCGCGGGCGAAGGACCTCCAGGTATTGCGGCACCGGCGACGGCTCTCCGGCCGACACGGCGGACCCCGCCGCGAGGGCCAGGCAGATCCAGAAACATCGGCGTGCGATCATAGTCCATCACCAGCGCAGCGGGCGTTGCCAAGCTTCTTTCAATTCGGCCAACGGCAGCCTGATCAGCCACTCACCATCGGTCCCGGCAATGCGGAGACGCGGTTCTTTGACGGTCCGACCGATCGGCGCCAGCGGCACGTCGCCGAACAGGGCGATCAGGGCCTCGGCTTTGCCTGCCGGCACCTCGAGCACAAACCGCGTCGGCGATTCACTGAAGAGCACGACGTCGTCGGTAAGCGGCGCGACGCGCCCCAGGTCGACGTCGGCGCCGACACCACCGGCGAACGCCATTTCAGCCACGGCCGTGGCGATGCCGCCTTCGCTGACGTCGTGGCAACTTCGCACTAGCCCCGCTTGGATGGCCGCATGGACTTTGGCGAAGACCCGCGGCGCCAGGGCAAGGTCCACCTGGGGAACCTGACGGAACGGGCGGCCGGTCACCAGCTCGAAGTGCGAGCCGGCGAGTTCGTCCTTGGTGACGCCGACGAGGAACAGCAGATGATCAGGCGATTTCAGGTCCATCGTCACACAGCGGCGCACGTCGGCGACGCGCCCCAGGGCGCTGATCAAGAGCGTGGGCGGAATGACGATATGGCGGTCGCCGGCGTGGAACTCGTTGTTCAGGCTGTCCTTGCCGCTGATGAACGGCATGCGCCAGGCCACGGCCAGGTCGCGGCAGGCCTCAGCGGCCAGGACCAGCGAGCCGAGCACTTCCGGGCGTTCGGTGTTGCCCCAACAGAAATTGTCGAGCAGGGCGATATGGCCGGGATCGGCTCCCACGGCGACGACGTTGCGCACGGCCTCGTCGATCGCCAGGGCAGCCATGGCGTAAGGATCACGGTCGCCCCAGCGCGGATTCAAGCCGCAGCCAATGGCCAGCCCCTGCCATTGCCCCAGCACCGGCACGATCACGGCCGCATCGCCCGGACCGTCATTGGCGGCGCCGACCAACGGCTTGATCACCGTGCCGCCTTGCACTTCGTGGTCGTACTGCCGGATGATCCATTCTTTGCTACAGACGTTGAGACTTCCCAAAATCCGCAAGAGCAGTTGGTTGCGATCGTGGCAGTCGGCGTTCGGCCCGGCGGGGGAGGCCGGCGCTCGACCGGCGTGCCACTCCGCCCGGCGCACCACCGGCGGTCGCCCTTCGTGGAGAAACTTCATGTCAAGATCGGCGACCTGCTTCCCCTGGAAGTACAG
>JANWVS010000494.1 GCA_025056835.1 Gemmataceae bacterium
AGACAAGCAGATCCAGAGTCTGCTGTGCTACCGTTACACCATTCCCCAAGGAACACTCTCCATTGTACCATGGGGTCTGATCGGGACAAGGCGTTTCAGCAAGCGCTGGAGGCCCGCTTTGATGTTCCACTTGGGTGCAGGGGAAGTCGGTACGAATCCGAAGTTCTAATAAGGCCAACTTTGCCGGGATTGAAGCATCATGCACCCCCTACTTGCTTTGAACGTCCTGGCGGCATTGAGGTTTGGTCGCTGGACCAGTCTGTGTAGTCCGCATTCTTCTATGAGCAAATTAAAGATCGAGCACTTACCCAACGCCAAATCACCGCCTTGGTGCAATTGACCAGCGTCGTTGGCGCTGTACATCAATGAATGCCCGAGGGGCCAAAGCATGAGCCGATGGTTTGCATTAACCGTTGCCATCCTGGTGGCCGAGCCACTGTACGCCGATTGGCCGCAGTTTCGCGGGCCGACGGGAATGGGCGTCAGCGCGGCGAAAAACGTTCCGCTCAGGTGGAGTCATCAAGAAAATCTCGCCTGGAAAGTCCCATTGCCCGGTCCTGGTTTCTCCAGCCCGATTGTCGTGGGCGACCGTATTTTTCTCACGGCGTATTCGGGTTACAACGTGGGGCAACCGGTCAGTGCGCAACAGAATCTGCGGCTGCATGTGATTTGTCTCCGCGCCCGCGACGGTGCGATGCTGTGGGACCGTGCGATCAGCCCCAAACTACCAGAACAGGTGCGCATGCGGGAAAACCACGGCTACGCGTCGCCGACGCCGGCAGCGGATCAACAAAATGTTTATGCCTATTTTGGTCGCTCCGGCGTAGTTGCTGTCAGCCACGACGGCAAACTGCTCTGGCGGCAAGAAGTCGGCACGCCGCGCGAGGAAAGCTTTGGCTGCGGCGCCTCCGTCATGCTGGCTGGTGACCTTGTGATTGTGAACGCCAGCAGCGAAAGTGAAACGTTGTTCGCCTTCGACAAACGCACCGGCAAACAGGTCTGGAAGCAAACCGGCATCCGCGAATCGTATAACACTCCCGTCCTTATCAAAAGCGGCGACCGCCAAGAGTTGGTATTGGCGATTCAAGGGAAGGTGTTGGCCTTGGAGCCGACCACCGGCGCCGTGCGCTGGTCTTGTCGCACCGACATCGGCTGGTACATGGTGCCCAGTGTGGTGGCGGAGAACGGCATCATCGGCTGCGTTGGCGGGCGCTCCGGGATCGCCGCCTTGGCCGTCCGCACCGGCGGCACCGGTGACGTGACCTCCACCCACCGACTGTGGACGGGCAAAGCCGGTTCCAACGTAACCTCGCCGATCTTGATCGATCGGCACATGTACTGGATGAACGACAATATCGGTGTCGCTTACTGCGCGGACATCACGACCGGCAAACTCATTTACCAGGAGCGGGTCCCTAACGCCCAACAGGTCTACGCGTCGCCGATTGTTGCCGAGGGGCGGATCTACTACCTGGCGCGCGATGGCCGCACATTTGTTATTGCGGCCAAGCCGGTTTTTGAGCTGCTCGCGACCAACGACTTGCGCGACCGTTCCGAGTTCAATGCCAGCCCCGCCGTCATCGATGGGCGGCTGTTGATTCGATCGCACCAACACCTGTATTGCATCGGCAAGCCCTAGCCGCGGTCGATTTTGTCGCCTCCCGCCAAAGGCGAGAGGCGAGCGACTCGGGAAACACCTGGGTTCATCGACTTACGGGAGCTTTGGCGAGTGCGCGGACGCAGCACCGGACAGCGGACATGACTATCGCCAAGTTGCGCGCCCCGCTTGTGTTAGTGCATGGCCTGTTCGGCTTCGACCGGCTTCGTTTGGCTGGCTACACGGTCGCCACCTACTTTCCCGGGATTGTGCCTTTGCTCGAAGCAGCGGGCAACCGCGTGTTGCTGCCGGCTCTCCGCCCGACGGCAGCGATCGCCGTCCGCGCGGCGCAGCTGAAGGCTTTTATCCTCAAACACTGTCCTTCGGAAGCAGTCCATATCATTGCGCACAGCCTCGGCGGTCTCGACGCACGCTATATGATTACCCACTTGGGCATGGCCCAGCGCGTGCTGACGCTGACCACGCTCGGTACTCCACATCATGGCACTACTTTTGCGGAATGGGGGGTTCGGCGGGCTTCCTGGATCTTACAACCGATCCTACGAATGCTCGACATACCCGACGGAGCGTTTTACGATCTGAGGCCTGCCGCCTGTCGGCTATTTAATCAACGGACACCCGATGCCGTCGGCGTTCGCTATTTTTCGGTTGCCGGACTGCTGGAGTGTCGTTGGTCAACCCCTGGCTGGTGGCTGTCGCACGGGATCGTGGCCCGTGCCGAAGGACCGAATGACGGCGTAGTCTCGTTGGCGTCGGCGCAATGGGGCGAAGAGTTTCAGGTTTGGCCGGGCGACCACTTTCGGCTCGTCAATTGGGTGAGCTTGATGGGTTACAGTCCCGTACCGCGCGATCCGACGCCGCGATGGGGTAAGCTGCTGCAACGCCTGCGCGACATGGGATACTAAAAAACTCCCGCGAGTTGCCTCGCGGGAGTCTCCCGTGACGGGACGGCGAAGCAAGATAGCGCGTAACCACCGTAGGAAGTAGTCCCAAGATCAAGCGGGCGCGAGGTCTTCACCACAAGCACCCGGGGACGGACGGGTTCTTCGCCGTCTATCCCTTCGGCAGCCTGGCAGCCACGAATCCTCAGGCGGATTGTCCGCCTGCCCCAGGGGATCCGAGGCCCATAGCTTTGCGTCGCCGCCTTGCGGCGGGTTTGCCCTTTCGAGGAAGAAAGGCGTTGCGATCTCGGCTCGACGCGCTGGCTTGCCTCCGAGAC
>JANWVS010000495.1 GCA_025056835.1 Gemmataceae bacterium
ACCTCCAATTGCGACCATTGACCAGCATCGCCGAACTCGACCGCTGCGCGCCGGAGGACACCGTCATCATTCTGTTCGGCAATCTTCGACCGTTCCACGAGATCCGCGTGCGCCTGGCGGCCCGGCAGCCTCCTCAGCGGCTCGACGACTTCGGGGTCTTAGTGGCGTCGAATGTCGCGACGGGAGGGCCTCAACGCCCTTTCCTTGTCTTCCCCGAGCCTGACCCAGCGCTGTGGGGACTACGCATCGTTTCCGACGAGGTCTGCCAACCAGCCGAAACCGCCTACCAAGGCCGGCCGTCGCGGCCTTTGCTCCGACCTGAGCATTGGAGCCGAAACCATCCCGTCTTTCGCGGGATGCAATTGGGGTTGGCGACCGACACCCCCGGCGCGCTCATCGGGCGCGACGCTGATCTGCTCCGCCTGGCCGTTTTTCCACCCGATTGTTTCACGGCAACTCGCCGCCCCAAGGAACGCGACGGAGAAGAACTGGATTTCATCTACGGCACGGCGGGCGACGGCCAGCGCCGACTACTGGTCGTCGCGGGCCACGGAGTCTTTTGCAACGGTCTGATGGTCAAACCCGACACGGACAACTTCCTTTTCGCCTACAACGTCCTCCGATGGCTCCAGCGCGGGCCGGGCGGCAAGCGGACGAGCGTTTTGATGATCCGCGACGGCGAGGTGGTGGCGAATTTCGACTTGCCGGCCAGCAGTCCGCGCTCTCTGCCGCAGCCGTCGGTCCAGGTCATCAACACCTTGTTGCGCCGCCTGGAAAACGAGGGGATTTTCCATCGCTTTCTCGAAGAACAGGTGGGCTGGCACAACGTCTTGAAGTTTGCTCTGCTGACCAGCGCCGCAGGCTTGTTGATTTGGGGCTCGTTCCGCTTGGTGCAGGCCCGTTACACGTCGGAGGCGACGCCGTTGGTTTATGGGGTGGTCCCTGTTCCCCTCGATCGGAAGTTGCTCGACCAGCGCACGCTCGAATGGTTTGCGCACAACGCCTTGTGGGAACCTGTGCAAGCCCTGGCTCGCGGATGGTTTCTCGATCACGCCGGTGTGGCGGCGCCGCTGTGGGACATGGCTGCGGAAACTTCGATGCCTCGAGCGGAATACCGGACGGGCTGGTTTCGCCGCCGTCGCTTGCGTGCCGCCCTGGCGTGGCTGTGGAGCCTGGCCACGGCCGACCCGAGCCGCCGGGTCCGTCGACGCGACTTCGAACGCTGCCTCGTTTGCCTGCAACGTTTGAGCGACGCTGTGCAAGCCGGCGAACTCAGCTTCCCTGCTGCCGCGACTCCAGTGGGCCACTAAATTGGGTGGTAAGAGCGAGGAACAGAGCGCCTGGCAGCGCTCGTCGCAAGAGTGGAAGGAAGCGCCGCGACATGGAGCAGTGCCGCTGAGTTCAGACGGTTGCTGCCAACAATCGTCTTCTCGAAGTTTGGAGCACGTTCGCGCCGATGCCTGCCGATGCCGCTGCCGACGTTTCTCCGGAATTGTCCGAATGGGCGCGACGCATTCGGGAATTGCACCAACGGACCTTGGCCGAGGTGGCCCGCGTCGTCGTCGGTATGGACAAGGTCGTGCATCGGTTTTTGATCGCCTTGCTGGCCAATGGCCACGTCCTGCTCGAAGGGGTCCCGGGTGTGGCAAAAACCACGCTCGCCAAGACGCTGGCGCAACTGCTCGGCCTGGACTTTCACCGCATTCAATTCACGCCGGACCTGCTGCCGTCGGACGTGACCGGCACCTGTATTTTCGATCGCAGGAGCAACGACTTCGTGCTGCGCAAAGGCCCGCTGTTTTGCCAAATGCTGCTCGCCGACGAAGTCAATCGCGCCCCGGCCAAGACGCAATCGGCCTTGCTGGAGGCGATGCAAGAGAACCAGACGACCATCGAGGGCACGACCCTGCCGTTGCCGCAGCCGTTCGTCGTCTTGGCCACGCAAAACCCTGTGGAGCAGGAAGGCGTCTACCGCCTGCCCGAAGCGCAATTGGATCGCTTCTTGATGCGCATCGAAATGGGCTATCCGGGGACGCAACATGAGATTGCTATGCTGAAGCTTCACAGCCGGCCGGTGTCCGCCGTCCAGGCGGTCTTCACGCCTCAGCTGCTCCAACAAGCCCAAGCCCAGGTGGCCAACGTCTACGGCAAAGATGAGCTTCTCACCTACATTGTCGAGCTGGCCGAGGCGAGCCGGGAGCACGCCGACCTGGCTTTGGGAGCCAGTCCGCGGGCCTCCTTATGTTTGCTCAAATGTGCGCGGGCCAGGGCGTTGCTCGACGGCCGCACCTATTTCACGCACGAAGACGTCCAAGCGGTTGCGCTCAGCGTCTTGGGCCATCGCCTCATTCTGCGGCCCGAAGCCGAGGTCGAAGGACGGACGATCACGGACGTCGTGCGCGATATTCTTGGGTCGGTGGCGGTGATCGGATGTTGACCAGTCGAGCCTGGTGGCTGGTGCTGACAACGCTGGCGCTGTTGCTAATCGCCATCAGCCTGGGGTTGACGACGCTGACCTTGGCGTTGTCGTCGGTCTTGGGCTGGTTTCTTGGCTCGTGGCTGGAATTTCAGGTGCGCTGGCACTGGACGGCACGTTCGCTGTACGTGGAGCGTTGGCTGGTGCACCGCGGCGCCCCGGTGACGTCGCTCTGGGCCCACGCCGCTGCGACGATGGTGGCACGACTGTGTAGCGACAGCAGGGTGTCATTGCCGCATGTCGTGGTCAGCGACCGCATACCTCCTTTGGCTCAGTGGCGCGCTGGTGCGCCGTGGGGGCAGGGGACGGTGGTCCGCGGTCAGTCGGTCGAGATTCGGTATGAGGTGGTTTGTCCGAGTG
>JANWVS010000496.1 GCA_025056835.1 Gemmataceae bacterium
CGTCAGCGAAACTCGTCCCTGACCAAGCAGCCGCCAGGTTGTTGGACGACCCGGCATATCCTATTTCCTAACGATCCTCGCCACGATTTTTCCACGAAATGCTTCCACTTCCAATCGACAAGTGGTCTATGCAACGTGCGTGGTGTCATTGACGGAAGCCGTAATGGCAAAACACGTGCGGCCGATGGCATCCGGAGGGGGCGTCTGTAATTCGGTCCAGTGAAACGCCTACCGGTCCGGCACACCGTTGGATCCTGTGTAGCCCGTCGCTCCGCGGCGGGCTGGGAAAGCGCCGCGACGGAGTCGCGGGGTACTATCACCTCAGTACCAGGCGCCGGCGACATCTCTTGGAAGAGCACTCTAGCGAGTGTTCCAGCGGTGGTGATAGTCTTCGTGGGGATAGCGTTCCTTGGCGCCGTACGGAAAGGTCGTCATGGCCCGGAAGGGCAGCGGCTCAACGGTGCCGCCGGTCGCCGTCCAAGGACTTGCATCCTTGCAGTAACCCCAGGTCCGTAGGACGAAGCTCCGCTTCCAGCCGTTGGGCAACGGCGGCAGTGCCGACGCATCGAACGAGACCTCGACTTCGTCGCCGGGGCCGAAGATGACAAAGCGATCGTCGCGGGCCGTGAGCAATTCGGTCACGTCGCCGAGGCGCGTCAACTTGCCGACCAAGCGCGTCACCGGGACCTTGTCGAGCCGGTCGTAAGCGTAAACGGTCGGTAGTTTGCCGTCGGGAGAATGCTCCTGCACGCAGCCGCGGCTTTCGAGTGTGGCGGCATGCACATCGAGGGCTTGCAAGCGAATCAAATCCGAGATAGTCGCGTGATTGGGCGACGCCCCCGCCGGCTCGCCCGCCGCCGGCGTTGCTCCGTTCGTGCGTTCGTCCTGTTCGCGTACCACGCCCAAGAGCGGTGCCAGGAAGATTTGGTCCCAGTAGACATGCAGATTGGTGCGGATGCGGAGCTTGCAAGTCGGACCGCCGACCAGCCCCGACACGTCGTAGGTCATCATGCGCGGTTCGCCGGCCGGGAAGCTCAAATCGGTGCGGAGCACGTGCCATTGGCCGTCCGCGCCCCAGCGCTCGAGCACGGGCGGCAGCATCGCCACGCCTGCTTGCTGGGCGGCGAAGATCGACTCTGGGAAGGGATAGTCGGTCCATCCCGCCAGAAACAGCACCAGCCGGCGCGTATCTTGACCGAAGGCCTCCGCGGCCGTTCTTCCGGGCAGCCTCGACAACTGCTCGCCAAAATCCAACTCGACGAAATGTTCCTCGGCGAAACCGATCCACGAGCGCTTCGCGAAGCCATCGACCGTGTCGCGGTCCCAGCGGCGCAGGGTGGCGGTCACGTCGCGGCCGCGGTGATCTCGGGCCGAGGCGGGAAATACTTGTTCCTTCGCCGAGAACACGAACAAGTCCTGCGTCGGCGGGCGCGTCTCCGACGGGAATCGCTCGTCGGGATAAACGCGCACATGAGCCGGATGATCGATCGCTACTAACCGCAAGCGATCCAGATAGGTCACTTCGTCCATCGGTTCAGCGATGCGCAGCAAATAGCGGCCGGCTTTCGCCGTGAGTTGGTGGGCCTCGATTTTGACCGATTCCTCCGGCCGAGGGGGCCGATGACCACCGCCGGGCAACGGCTCACCAAGCGAGCCGGCGCCGAGAAAGTCGGTGACGTAGTCGAAACGGCGTCCGTTCCAGGTGAACAACAGCGGGCACGAAATCGGCTTGCGATTCCATTGAGCGACAACCAGGTGCTGGCCGGCGGGAGCGTTCAGCTCCGCTTGCCAAATACCGTCGGGCCAGCGGATGCTGACGAAGTCGGCATGGTCGGCCTTGCCCAGGCCGAGCAGCAACGGTTGCCGCGCTTGTCCCAAGCCGCTGTGAAGCGTCGCCAACTCGGCCGTGGTGAAATGGTCCTTGACCTGGGCGGCCACACGAGCGCCGAGACCGTCGCTGTTGCAACGCAGGTGGGTGCCTTTATCGCGACGGCCGGTTAACGACAGCGACAGCCCGTGATTGCCGTTGTCCTGGTTGCGATACAGCCGCAGTCCTTCGCCTTCCGACCATAGAAGAAAATCGGGCCGACGCCGGCCGTCGAAGTCTGCCCCCAACAACGCGGCGCAATCCCCGGGCCAATCCATGCTCGTACCCAGGCCTTCTTTGATGTAAACAAGCTTGCCACCTTGGTTGTGCAGCAACACCGGCAGACGCTCGGACGACAGTCCGATCACGTCGGTCCAACCGTCGAGGTCCATATCGAGCGCCTGAGCTTGGAGCAGCGGCGGCGCGTTCGTGTCGCCTGTTTGAAACCATGATCCCGAGGCTGACTTCCCCTGAATCAGCAACAACGGCGGCCGACCCGGACCGACGAGGAACAGATCGGAACGTTCGTCGCGGTTGAGGTCGAGAACCGTGGCGCCGTTCCACGCCCCGGCCTTCGCCGCGATGCGATCCCCGGGCAAGTCCTTGACGTGAAACTTGAGCAAGCGATCGTTCAGAATGACCTTCGGCGACGGGCCGTCGACGAACATCAGGACATCGATGTCGCGATCGCCGTCGAGGTCGCCGATGGCCGCGTTGAGCATGGCGCCGACTGCGCCTGGCATGGCCTCGGAGTGGGCGAATTTGGGTGTCAGCGGCAGCGGCTTGTCGGGCGTCGCGTTGGGCGGCGCCTCGCCGACATTGAGGTAGAGATAGGGTCCTGCTTTGCTACCGCCGTTTCCCTGTCCTAGAAGCACGGCCGACGCCTCGGCTGGAGTGAGGGCCGCGGGGCCTACGATCAGGTCGAGGTCGCCGTCTTGGTCGATGTCGGCGAAGGCGGCGCCAAGAC
>JANWVS010000497.1 GCA_025056835.1 Gemmataceae bacterium
GGACGGTCCCTTTTTGTTTTCGTTTGATGTGGACGAGCGTCTTACGCGGCCGACCGTCGTCCTCTTTGTTGACCACACGGTTGTGGCCGATGATCTTGACTTCTTCGGCCCGGCTGCTCTTGCGCTTTTCGGCTCGCTCGGTTCGTGCTCGTTGTCGGCTGTCGCGCCCGGGTATGGCTTTCAATCGTCTGCCGCGGACTTCTTCTTCATCCTCCGCATCGACACCGACGTAAGTCGGCGTTTGCAGGGGCTTCAGCAGGTCTTCCGGACGTATCGGCTTGCTTTGCGCAAGTTGCTCCGCCGTTGGACGGGCAATCGGCTTGAGCACCTTTTCTTCCGCCTTGGCGGGAGCCGCCGGCTTCAACGGACGCAGCGGCGGAGCGATCGGTCGCGGCGTGGCACCGCTGATACCGGGATGGAGTGGTCGACGCGGCGGCAATCGACCTGTGGTCGTCCCGCCGACACCCGTTGGCCGCTGTCCCGAGGCAGGAACCTGCGGCAAGGTGGGCACTCGCGCTGTCGGCGCCACGGGTGGCACAGTGGGAGACGGCGGTTTGCCTTCTGCGGGGGGACGGACTTCCGGTTTGGCTTCCCCGGGCTTGGCAGGAGGAGTAGCCGTAACGGCCGCGACGGGAGGAGCCGTGCCGGGAGAGGTCTGGGGCGCGGCTGCCGGCGGTGTTGGGGCTGGCCCAGTCGGCGGCAGCTGGGGCACGCGTTCGCGTATCGTGGGCAAGACAGGGACAGGTTTCTTTGCCTCAGGCGGTGGCGACGGCGGTGCGCTGATGGCAGCGGCCGACGGAACCGGAGCTGGACTTACGGGCGGCGGAACGACGGAAGCGGATGAAGGAGCCGGGGCGGGTGGGGGGGAGGCTGGGGCACTGACCGGCGGGGCTGGTGCGGGCGGCGGCGCCTCGGTCGGTCGCGAAGTTGTTGGCCGGGGACGCGTCGGGAGCGTCGGTATCGCTTTGTTGACGCCGGGCAGAACGACCGGCGGCGGCTTGGGCGCAGCAGCTGGCTTGGTGCTCTTTTTGATCATCTCTTCGAGCACGGCCCGCTGTTCCGGCTCCAAGCTGCTGAGCTGGTTCTTGACTTCAAAGCCTGCCTGTTGGCAGAGCGCCAGCAGGTCTTTGCTGTCCATGGCCAGCTCGCGCGCCAGGATGTATACGCGGATCTTCTCTTTTTGCAAGCATCGCTCCCTTGAGGCGGCCCGGTGGCAGCCTTGGCCCGGATAGTTTACATCCCCTATTCTAATTGCCGACGCAGCTTTGTGGTAGACCGGATGGCGCAGCGGCACTCGTTTTCGGCTGATGGCCGAGAAACGATCACGGCGGAGTCGGTTCGGCTGTGACCGTTCCCGCCGCTTCGTTCATGGTGGGATCCTGGACATCCGGCGGGGGCGCAGTTTGCCCCGTTTCGCTGGCGCTGCCGCCCTCGTCGGGTTGGTTAGGTCCGAAAAGCGATTCCAGCGTCGGCTTCGCTTCCGGCGTTTCGCCGGTCGACTCCGTACCGAACAATCGTTCCTGAGGACTCAACGGCGGCTTTGGCTGGTTGGCAGCGGCACGGCCCAAGTGCGAAGTTTCCTCGGTCTCGCCGGCAGCCGCCTTCGCTGCGGCCTCCTTTTCCAATTTTTCTGCCATTTCTTCGGCGAACATGATGATTTCGTCGCAAACCTCCTCCGGCGCACCGCAAAGTTCCGAAAGTTCGGCCGCATCGACGCAGGTCAGGTCGTCGTACGACAAGAATCCTTCTTCGATAAAGCGCTCCACCATCTCATCCGTGACGCCCGGGATGGCCCGGAACCAGTTTTCGGCGCGTTCGACTCCTTCGGTCAATTCCTCCATGGTCATGATTTCGATGTCCCAGCCGACCAACTTCGACGCCAAGCGGACATTTTGTCCGCGTCGGCCGATCGCCAGGGACAATTGATCTTCCTTCACCAAGACAATCGCTCGCCCTAGGCGGGGATAAAGGAAGATCTCGTCGATCTGGGCCGGTTGCAGAGCATTGGGAATCATCACTTGCAGCGAATCGTTCCAACGCACGATGTCGATTCGCTCACCGTTCAGTTCGTCGACGATGTTCTTGATGCGGCTGCCCCGGACGCCGACACACGCCCCGACGCAATCGACTTTGAGATCGATACTTGAGACGGCAATTTTGCAACGGTACCCCGCCTCGCGGGCGATGGCTTTGATTTCAATAGTCCGGTCGGCGATCTCGGGTATTTCATTCTCAAACAGGCAGCGGACGAAATCGGGATGCGTGCGCGACAAAACGATTTTCACACGATGGCCTTGTTTTTTCACCTCGAGAATCACCGCCTTGATCCGTTCGCCGACGTGGTGCGATTCACCAGGGATCTGTTCGCTCCGCGGCAGAATCGCTTCCGTTTTTCCCAACGTGACGATAACCGCGTTGTTTTCCACCCGCGCCACAGGCCCGTGGACCAGATCGCCCTTCATGGCCGCATATTCGTCGAAGACCGCGTTGCACTCAGCCTCGCGAATTTTTTGGATCATCACTTGTTTGGCACTTTGCGCAGCGATGCGGCCTAACTCCGTCGGATCAAGCGGCTCCTCACCCTTTTTCGCCTGGATCTCGCCCGAATCGCGGTCGATGGCGATCGTGACGGGAACTTCCTCGCCGTATTTCTTCTGCGCCGCCAACTGCAAGGCGGCTTCGATGCCGGAGAAGATAATCTCTCGATCGATATTCTTCTCGTGGTGCATCTGGTCGACGATGCGGAGCAGTTCGGAGCCTTTCATAAGCGTCCTCGAAAAACAAAAAAAGTGGGTCGAGGCCCACTTTGGTGTCAC
>JANWVS010000498.1 GCA_025056835.1 Gemmataceae bacterium
CGATGCCGGTCGGTTCCGCCAGCTTTGGCGAAATGGCCCACCATATGCTTACACGTGTCGAGGAGTTGCAGCGGCAATTGACGGCCGAGGCCCAGAGCTACCTGGAACAGGTTGCCGACCGTGTGCGTGGTCAAGGGGTGAAAGTGGGCACCGAGCTTGTCATCGAGGAGCAAGCTGGGGTCGGCATCCTCAACGCCGCGAAACCGCCGGTCGAGCTGATTGCCTTGGCCACGCACGGTCGTCGTGGTTTGTCTCGATTGTTGCTGGGGAGCGTGGCCGACAAGGTGATTCGCGGCGCGACCGTGCCGGTGTTCGTGCAACCACCGGCCGTGGCGTAAGCTCGCAGGACGAGGCCTACCATGGATCGCGACGCCAAGCGACGGGAACTGGAAGAGCTGCGTGCCCGAGTGCAGAGGTTGGAAGCGGAATTGGCGGCCGAGGAGTCCAAGGGCGAATGGCCGCCGCGCGGCTTTTACACGGCGTACTATGTGCTGGGCGGCTTCGTACTCGGCATTTTCGGGGCCGCCACGAGTCTGTTGTTCAACGTTGTCGGCTCTTTGCTCGTTGGTCAACACCCGCTGTACTTGATCAAAGTCTATCTGACATTTCCCTTGGCTGAGCGCGGCTTGGAGATTGACGACGGCCTTACCTTGGCCGTCGGCGTTTGTCTGTATCTGCTGACGGGGATGGCTTTGGGCATACCGTTCCATGTCATCCTGTCGCGCTGGTTTGTCGGCTCCTCGCTGGGGAAGAAGCTGGTCGTCGTCAGTGCGTTGGCGCTGGCCGTGTGGCTGATCAACTTCTACGCGATACTTTCCTGGCTGCAACCGGCGTTGTTTGGCGGCCGGTGGATCGTCGATTTAATTCCCTGGTGGGTCGGGGCAGCGACGCACCTGGTTTTCGGCTGGACGATGTTGCTAGTGCAGCCGCTGGGGACCTTTGTAGCCTTTTCACGTCTCGCGGAGGAACGATGACGGCGACAATTTCCCCGCTGTCCGGTCCGAGCCAACGCCCTCTTGTGATCGAACGGCTGGTGCGGTGGTATTTTGTGACGGCCCTGGTCTACATGGCCATTTCGCTGCTGGGCGGGTTAATCATGGCCTTGCAACTGGCCCGGCACAATCCCCTCGGGGGCCTGGAGATTTTTTCGCCCGGCCGTTGGCGCATGATCCATACAAACGCGATCGCTTATGGATTCATCGCTAGTGCCTTCCTCGGTATGCTGCACTGGGCCGTGCCGCGGCTGACGTTGCGTCCGGTATTGAGCGACCGGCTGTCATACTTCATCTTCGGCGCGTGGCAGGTTGTGGTCATCGGCACGGCCGTCGGCATTTTGTTTGGCCATGCCCAAGGCGTCGAATGGGGCGAAACGCCGGTGTGGATCGACCCGCTGGCCCTCGCCGGACTGGCACTGGTAAGCATCAACTTTTTGGCGCCGATTTTCGGTAAGTCGGGGCCGCTGTACGTTTCGCTGTGGTATTTCATGGCCGCTTTTGTGTGGACATTTCTTACCTACGCTATGGGCAATTTTCTGCCGGAATACTATCTGCCGGGCAGCGGCGGCGGCGCCCTGACGGGGCTGTTCATCCACGATCTGGTCGGTCTGTTCGTGACGCCCATCGGCTGGGGAATGATGTACTACTTTGTGCCGATCATCCTTAAGAAACCGGTTTGGAGCCACGGTTTATCGCTCGTGGGCTTCTGGGGCCTAGCGTTTTTCTACCCGTTGACGGGAATCCACCATTTCTTGTACACGCCGATCCCCATGTTCCTGCAATACGGTGCCGTCATCTCGACGATCGCGGTCGAATTCGTCGTCCTCACAGTCATTATCAATTTCTTTTGCACGATCTGGGGCTCGCAGGCCCGCGAGTTGCTCCGCAGCGTGCCGTTGCGTTGGTTCTACACCGGAATGGTGTTCTACGGCGTGACGTGTTTTCAGTGTGCCTTACAGACGACTCTCACGTTCCAGCAGATCATCCATTTCACGGACTGGGTGGTGGGTCATGCACACCTGGTGATGTTCGGCGTGTTTGCGTTTTGGATTCTCGGCATCATGACTTATCTGTTTCCTCGATTACTTGGCCGCGATTGGTACAGCGACACGCTGGTGGAATATCACTATTGGCTTTCGACGCTGGGCATGCTCGTGATGTTCACAGACTTGACTTTCGCCGGCGTTTTTCAAGGTTTTTCGTGGGCGGCGTTGGAGCCTTGGGAAAGTTCGATCCAGGTCAGCATGTTGTTCTGGTGGATCCGTTTGTTGGCCGGCTTGGCCATCATCGCCGGCCAGGTTTGCTTCTGGGTCAACTTGTACAAAACGTATCAACTGGCCGCCCGGCCGGAAGCGACGCCCGAGTTCGTGGGGGCTGCGTAGCGCTGATTCACCGACAGAAGGCGAGTCACACATGTTCGAAACAAAATCGGGTGTCTTCCTGATTGCCGGCGTCGGCTTCTTCTTGCTGGCGTTTCTCTCCAACGCCGTCGTCCCGGCGTTGATGTACGCGAAGTTCCCGGAGAAAACGGTCGAGGAACTGATCGAGGATCAGGAAAAGATGCTGCTGGCGCCAAAAGCCAAGCGGAGCATCACCATTCTAACGATTTTCAAGAAATTGCGCGACGAGTATCCCGAGCAGTTCAAGAAGTACATTGGCGAGCCTACCAAGGAAAACTTGGCGATGACCCTGCGGCACGGGCGGAAAATCTACATCGGCGAGGGATGCTGGCACTGCCACAGCCAGTTTGTTCGACCGGTATCCAACGAAGAGCGCCGCTGGGGGCCGGTGTCGCAG
>JANWVS010000499.1 GCA_025056835.1 Gemmataceae bacterium
GCGGCATTCAAGAACATTGGGCCGTTGGCGCGTGTCGGCGTGCCCGAGCCGTCGCGCAGATTTTGCACGCGTTGCTCGTAGGTTCGCGGGGAGGTCCATTCGGCGCGGATGGCATTCAGGGCGGCGAGGTCGAAATCAAACAGCGTCGCAGCGCCGACAAGGAGATCGTCGCCGGCATCGCCTTGCAGGACATCGCGGCCGATGCCGCCGATCAGCAGATCGTGGCCTCTCCCGCCGAAGAGGGAGTCGCTGCCGGCACCGCCGAGCAAAATGTCGTGACCGTCGCCGCCGAAAAGCGTGTCGCGGTCGTCGCCGCCGTCGAGGAGATCGTCACCCCCTTCGCCGAGGAGGAGGTCGTTGCCGGCACCGCCGTGGAGGTGATTGTCCGCTGGGGAACCGCGGAGATGATCGGCGAAACGACTGCCCACCACATTTTCCACTGGGCCGCGCAAGACCAAGATGTTGCCGAGGTTGTCAATGGCTTGCGGCTGGCCGGAGACCTTGGCCAAATCGACGAATACACCCGCGTGGGCCGCCGCGAAGTCGAGGGTATCGGTGCCGCTGGTTTCGAAGACTCGTAGGACGGCGTGGCGACTGGCGAGGCGATAGAGGTCGTCGCCGGCCAGCCCGTGCAGTTCAAACGTCTCCACACCGGTCGTGTCCAACGGCAGGTTGTTGAGGCTGCCGGAGCCGACGACGAAGACGTCGTTCGCGGGCGTGCCGATCAAGCGCAGGACGTCGCCGCTGCCCGTACCGGCATGGAACGTCACGCCGCCGGCCAGCTCGAAGGGGCCGCCGAAAGAGAAGTCGATCGTCAGCGTCTCGGCCTTGGCAGAATCGCCGAGGATGGTGAGGCTGTGCGTAGCGGCCAGCGCCTGACGCAACAGGATTTTGCCCGAGGCCGAATCGATGAGTTCGAGCTGGGCGGCGTTGCGGCGTAACACCAGGTTGGCAAGACTGGGACCCGGCGGCACGGCATAGACCAAGTTCGCTTCATGGACCTGGAAAATCGCGGCCGTCGCGCTGTGGCGATTGCCGGTAATGACCAAAGGCCGACCAATCGGGCTCTCCGCGGCGCCGATAAACACGATGCCTTGCGGCGCCCGATCGTGGGGAGCGGTGTTGACGTAGTCCACGAATTTCGGAGCGTTCGGCTGAGTCACATCGTAGACCATGATCCCGCCTGGGCCGGCCAAGGTTATAAAAGCGTATTGTTGACCGGACACCAGGCCGACGGCCACTTCCACCGGTTGCGGCCCGTGCAATGGGCTGTGCAGGTCGAAAGTGGCGGCAGACCCGGCCGAATTAAACAGCGCCGGGGTCTGGGCGGCCGTAATCACTTCAAAGTCGGAGCCGCTATCGAAGATCAGCTGACCGTCGGCATTCCAGACGGAAAAGCTGCGTGCCCCGAAGGCGTACAGTTGTTCATAATCGTTGTTGTTATCGAGATCGCCGAGCGTTCTTGTGACCAGCAGACGGCCCAGGTTGATATTGTTTTTGAGGGTTGCTTCATTGGTGAAGGCGGCATCGTTGAGGTCCAACGTGCCGACGCGGACAGCTTCAGAAAAGCCGGCCAAGTCGCGAGCAGCGCCTTGGTTGGCCGTGATCAGAAATTTCTCACCGGCGACAGTCAGGTGGGAAACACCCTTGGGCTGATACATGCCGAAGATCGGCCAATTGCGAAGATGAATCGCGGCGTCGGCATCGGAGGCATCAAGCGTGTTGGTGCGAATCAGGCCGAGTATGGATTCCTCCCCCTCGGTACCGAAGTCGTTGTCATTGAGCACGGCAATGGTGCCGGCGTCGATGATGGTGAGGCCTTCCACCTTGCTGACCATGTTGTAGCCAACTCGCGCTAGTTCGACATTCAACGTCTTGGCGATCGGAACGATTCCCGCCGCCGTCAATTCCGCAAGCGTCATCTGATCGAGGGTCTTGCCGGCGTAGAGGATGTCGTTGGCGGCGGTGATCGGCGTCGCGCCGGCGAGGTCGAAGTGATAGATTTTCGTTTCGATATGCTCGATGGGACTCGTCGGGACAAAATCATCGTCGCGTTCAACGAGCAAGAAGCCGCCGTGCGGATGGGCCACCATATCGCCCACTTTGTCGCCGCGTGTGGCGCCGAGGCCGACGTTGTCGAGGCGGTAGAGGAATTGCCGGCTGGTGCGCGTGACCGGGTCGAATTCAACGAGCCGCACCGTTTGGCGAGCGTTCAGCGCTGCGTTGGTCGAAGAGATCGGATTGCGGAGGGGACTTTGCATCATGGCATAGACTTTGCCATCGCGAAAAGCGACTGCTTCAAAACCGCGATTCTGGCGGCGCCGGCCGAGGACGGCAGGAAGTACCTCCGTGCCGTAAAGGCCGAAAGTACCCGGGGTGTAGGCAACACCGGCGGCGGCGTGCGTGCCGATGGGAATGTAACGATTGATCATGATGCCATTCGTGCCGAAATGATAAATGGCCGGTCGGTGCTCATCCACCATCCAGAAAGTACCATCATTAGGATCGACAACAATGCCTTCCAAATCGGCGCCGAGCGGATCGTGCGGCAAGACGACGCCATTGGCATCAACGGGCACTTCGTCGTTGTGGGCGAGATTGGCATTGGGACTGAAGTTGATGTTGGGCAAGCCGGTCAGCGCGCTGCCGTCGGGCGCAATTGTGTAGACCTTCATTAGCCCTTTCTCCACAACCCACCAGCCGCCGGGTTCGCGTCCCAGCTCCAGACGCTCGCCCGGATTATAACGCACGCTCAACATACGGCTCAGGATTTCGTGCGTC
>JANWVS010000049.1 GCA_025056835.1 Gemmataceae bacterium
CGGACGATCTGCCCCTTGGCTACCCCGCCGATGGCCGGGTTGCAGCTCATCTGCGCCACCGTGTCGGCGTTCATCGTCAGCAAGGCGGTCTTGAGTCCCAAGCGGGCGGCAGCGAGGGCGGCCTCGACCCCGGCGTGACCGGCCCCGACGACCACCACGTCGAAGTCATAGCTCAGGTTCCCCATGGCCAACTGTTTCCTCCCACCGATCCCATTGCCGGTGCCGGCCGAGAAAGTGCCGTTACTACCGTTTGGTGACGGCGCTTTGGCAACGGCTCTTGGCGCCGGCGGACACGGGGCGGCGCCGACTTTCGTTTGAAGCCGCAGCGGCCGTGGAGCGCGCACGCCGTCCGCGGGCGGCTTCCACCCCTGATCGTATCGCGCCGCCGTTTCCGACGCCAGCTTCGTTGCTGTCTCGCTCGGCTGGTGCCGCTTCGCGCGGCCGGCTCGTCGCCGGTCACACAGTAGAGATCGCCCCCCTTTCCGGTCGGTTACCAGCGGGCCGCGGCACAGGCGAATCGGACGAAAAGGTTCTCTCGGCGTGTTAGAATAAGTACCGTGGGCAGTCAACTAAGGCGGTAGCTCCGTCGGCAATCAATCATCACCGTCAGATCGGGTGCGCGATTCGGCAAGACAGGGGGGACGTGCCATGGCAAGGCGTTGGTCATGGGCGGTGGTCGTGATGGTGGTACCGGCGCCGAGTTGGGCGGACGGTCCGGCGTTTTCCGCCCGGGAATTGGCCCAGCGGATTGACGAACGTCTGGCCGCTGCCTGGAAAGCGGAGCAGATCCAACCCGCGCCGCCGGCCGACGACTATGAATTTCTCCGCCGAGTTTATCTCGACGTGCTGGGCCGCGTGCCGCGCGTCTCCGAAATCTACCAGTTCCTCGACGACCCCGCTCCCCAACGCCGCGAAAAACTGATCGACCGGCTGCTGGCCCATCCTTCGTTTATCGGTCACTGGAGCAACACGTGGCGCGACATCATCCTGCCGACCGGCGGCAATCAGCAGGCCGTTTTCTTCGCCAACAACCTGCGGACCTGGCTTGAACAGCAGATCAAGAAAGATGTGCCTTTTGATCAAATGGTGCGCAACCTGCTCGCGGCGCCGACGACGTTGAACCAACCGCCGCGCGGACAATTCACCGCGCCGGCGAACCAAGTCAATCCGCTGGCTTATCTTCAGGCCCACGAGTTCAAGGCGGAAAACCTGGCATCGAGCACGGCCCGCGTCTTCCTCGGCGTTCGCCTGGAGTGCGCCCAGTGCCACGATCATCCCTTCGCGAAGTGGTCGCAGACCAATTTCTGGGAGCTGGCCGCCTTCTTCTCCGGCGTCGGTTTGCAGAACCGCTTCGTGCCGCCGAACCAGCCGCAGCCGGCTGCCTTGAAAAACCCCGGCAAAGAAATCAAGATCCCCGGCAAGGAGAAAATCGTCGCCGCCCGCTTCCCGACCGGGGAGTTGCCGATTTGGGACGACGCCAAGGACCCCCGGGCGATCCTGGCGGAATGGGTGACGTCGCGTAACAATCCGTATTTCGCCCGGACCGCCGCCAACCGCGTGTGGGCCCATTGTTTCGGCATCGGCCTGCTCGACCCGTGCGACGACGAACCGACCGAGGACAATCCGATCCGTCATCCGGAGCTTCTGGCCGAGCTGACGCAACAGTTGATTGCCCACAATTTCGATCTCAAGTTCTTGCTGCGGGCGATCCTGAACAGCCGGGCGTACCAACGCAGCAGCGCCATGACGCACCCCAGTCAGAAAGACCTGCAGAGTTTCGCCCGCATGCCGATCCGCGGCCTGACGCCCGAGCAGCTGTGGGACAGCCTGACCACGGCCGTCGGCTACCGCCCTGCCCCCGGGCAGCTCGACCCGCGGCTCGATTTCCTCAACAATCAGTCGATCCGCGCTCAATTGCTGGCGCGCTTCGCCTTGCCGGAGCGGCGCACGGAAACGCAAACGTCGATCCTCCAAGCCCTGGCCCTGATGAACGGCAAGTTCATCAGCGACGCCACCAGCCTGCGGACCGGCGAGCTTTTGGCCGGCGTGGCGGACTTCCCCGCTTGGTCAGCGGAGCGCAAACTGGAGACGCTGTTTTTGGCCACCGTCAGCCGGCCGCCCCGTGCCGAAGAACGCGATCGCCTGCTGACCTATGTGCAGCGCGGCGGTGCGCGGGGCGACGAGGCCGCCGCCTTGGCCGACGTCTTTTGGGCCTTGTTGAATTCGTCCGAGTTCCTCTTCAACCATTAACCGTGGGATGAGCGTCTTCATCCCCTCCGAGGATCGTGCCATGACCCGCCAGCGCTTGTCTCGTCGTGACCTGAACACTCTCGCGGCCGCCGGAGTCCTCGGCTATTCCTGCTCCGGCTGGCTGGAGGCCCTGGCCGCCCAAACCGCCCACCATCCGCAGCGGCGTCGGGCCTGTATCTTGCTCTGGATGAACGGCGGCCCCACGCAGACCGACACGTTTGACATGAAACCCGGCCACGCCAACGGCGGCCCGTTCCGACCGATTGCCACGTCGGTGCCCGGCATCCAGATCAGCGAACACCTCCCGCGCCTCGCCCAACAGATGGGCGACGTCGCCATCATCCGCTCGATCACCAGCCGCGAGGGCGACCACGGCCGCGGCACGTATTACCTGCGCACCGGCTATCTGCCGCAGGGGCCGATCCAGTATCCGACACTCGGCTCGTTCCTGTCCAAGGAACTGGGCGCCGAGGATGCCCCGCTGCCCAACTTTGTCAGCATCGCGCCGTTCCGACTGTTCAACCCCGCGGCCTACGGTCCCGGCTTTCTCGGGCCGCAGTACGCGCCGCTCTTGGTCGGCGATAATCCCAACTTCCAGCCGGCCGCCAACGGCAACGTCGCCGACATGCTCCGCGTGCAAGACATCGCGCCGCCGGCGGACGTGACCACGCCCCAGTTCGACCACCGCGTAAGCATCCTTGAGCACATGGAGCGCGACTTCGCCAGCCGCCACCCGGGCGTCTCTCCCCAGAGCCACCGCACGGCCTACGACCGGGCCGTCCGCCTGATGCGCACGGCCGCCCGCGCCGCCTTCAACCTCGACGAAGAACCGGCGTCGATTCGCGACGGCTATGGCCGCAATCTCTTCGGCCAAGGCTGCCTCTTGGCCCGGCGGCTTGTCGAGCGCGGCGTGGCGTTCGTCGAGGTCAACCTCGGCTCCCTCCCCGGCGCGCCGGCCGGCTGGGACACGCACGTGCAAAACTTCACCGGGGTGCGAACCCTGTGCAACGTCCTCGACCCCGCATGGGCGCAGCTGATCGTCGACCTGCGGCAACGCGGTCTGTTGGAGACCACGCTCATCGTGTGGATGGGCGAATTTGGCCGCACCCCGCGCATCAACGCGCAACAAGGCCGCGACCACTTCCCCAACGCCTGGTCGGTCGTGTTGGCCGGCGGCGGCATCCGCGGCGGCCGCGTCTATGGCCGCACCAGCGCCGACGCCATGACCGTCGAGGAGAACCCGGTCACCGTGCCGCAACTGATGGCGACCATTTGCCGGGCCTTGGGCGTGGACCATGCGCGGCAGAACATGTCCAACGTCGGCCGGCCGATCCGCCTCGCCGACCATGGTGCCGAACCGATCGCGGAGATCGTCGCATGAAACGCTATTTTTCAGCCTGGGCCGCCGTGCTGGCAGCTGCGCTGCCGACGCCGGCGCAGCCGGCCGCAGTGCCCCGCTTCGACCCGGCCAAGCTGGCCGGCAGCGTCCCGGTCGAGATCGTCTTCCTCCGCGACCAGGGGCCGTTGCTCGTGCGGCTGCACGTCGTCCGAGACGGCATCCCCTTGCACACTTGTTGGCAGCAGTATCTGCATCAATGGTTCGACTTCCTCGACCGCAAAGGGGCCGGCGAACTCGACGACGCCGACCTGAAGGGGGCACCCACCGCCGCCAACATGCGCAATCTCGTCTCCACCCTCGGCACCCAGGGATTTTTCCTGCCCAACCCGCGCCTCGCCCCGACCCTCGCCGACTTCGGCAAAGCGGCCGGCGAAAAGGTCGGGCGGCGCGATTTTCTCGAATACTACCGCAAAAACAACGTCCACCCGATCCAGGTGGCGGGCGGCCCGGCCGTCGTCGGCGCTGCCGCCAACGACGTGCTGCTCAAGGCCCTCGACACCAACGGCGACGGTCGTTTGACACGCGCCGAACTGGAGGCCGCCCGCGACGTGCTCGCCGCTTACGATGCCGACGACGACGAGCTGATTGCCCTGCGCGAACTCGCACCAGACACCTTCCCCGGCGGCGTGCGCCTCAACATGGGCCAGCTTCAGCCCCAACCTAATTCAGGGCAGCCGCTCAAGGGGCCTTCGTTCTTCCACGTCGCCGGCGAAAGCTCTCGGGCTGCTCTGGCGGCCTTGCTGCTGGCCCACTACGACAAGAACCACCGCCTCCGCGTCACCCGCAAGGAAATCGGCCTCGATGCCGCCGCCTTTGCCCGCCTCGATGAAAACCAGAACGGCACGCTTGACCTGATGGAGTTGGCCAAGTTTCCGCAAAACGGCCCGGCCGTCGAACTGGTGATTCTCCTGGGGGCCAGCGATTCCACGCCGCCCGTCGCCGTCGCCCAAGTCAGCGGCGTCAAGTCGGAAGCAGTCCGCGGCAACGGCGGCGCCGTGCAGCTTGCCCTGGGCGACGCCGACATCGCGGTGCAAAACCTCCGCCCAGCACCGGCGCGCCTCAACCAGACCAACTTCCTCCTCCAGCAGCTTCGCGCCGCCGACGTGAAGATGCGCGGCTATGTGGAGTTGGCCGATCTTCAGACTCCGCAACTTGTCTTCTTCCGCGACATCTTCCCCACCCTGGACCGCGACGCCGACGGCAAGCTCACCGAGAAGGAAGTCCAGACCTACTTCGACCTGCAAGCCGGCGCCCGCGACGTGATGACCAGCTTCTTCGTGCAGGAGCAGGGCCGCAAACTCACCGACTCCCTCGATGTGGACCGCGACGGCCACCTTGCGCCGCGCGAACTGCTCAACGCCTGGCAACGGCTGGCGGCGCACGACCGCGACGGCGACGACGTCGCCGGTTTCGCGGCCGTGACGCCCCGCCCCGCGTTCGTTTATCCAGCCCATGCGCCGTTGTGGTTCCGCAAGATGGACCGCAACGGCGACGGCGACGTCTCCCGCCGCGAGTTCCTCGGTACGCCGGAGGAATTCCGCCGGCTCGACCGCAATGGCGACACGTTGATCGACGCCGACGAGGCTGCCGCCCTGGCGCGGCCGCGCTCCTGATTTTCCGCGCCGGCCCGATGTCGCCTGCCGACTGGCCGGCGGAGGCAAGCCGCTTCAGCCCGACGCCGCCAGCGTGACCCGACGCACCAGGTGCAAGTACCAGGTCGAACCGGGCGGCACCGCCAAGGCCACCGTCAGCGCCGCGCAGGCCGCGATCGCCAACAGTGCGGCGACATTGCGCAAGGGGACCGGCGGCGCCAGCGCTTGCCGCAGATACATGACTGCCACCAGCCGCAGATAATACCAGGCGCCGATCGCGGCGTTGACCATGCCGATCACGGCCAAGACCGTGAACAGGTAAGCGTGCTCGGCCTGGACGGCGATGGCCCCGAAGAAGATCAAGAACTTGCCGGTAAAGCCAGCGGTCAACGGCAGGCCGACCAGGCTGAAGAGCAAAAGCGCCGCCGTCAGGGCCAGGAGCGGGTGGCCGCGACTAAGGCCGGCGAGGTCGTCGATTGTTTCGACGGGGCGGCCGCCGTCCCGGACGACGCTGAGCACCGCGAAAAGTCCGACGGTCATGGCGCCGTAGGCCGCCAGGTAATAGAGTAAGGCATCGATGCCGTCGATGGCCGCCTGCTGCTGCCGCAGATAGGGGGCCGTCGCCAAGGGCATCAGCAGGTAGCCGGCGTGGGCGATGCTGGAGTAGGCGAGCAGTCGCTTGAGATTCTCTTGCAACAGGGCCAGCAGGTTGCCCCAGGTCATGGTGATGACAGCCACGAACCAGAACAGGATCGGCGTCTGGTCGCTCAGACCAGCACCGAGCAAATCGCGCGGCGACACGCCCGGCGGCAGGACGTAGCCGAACAACCGCAGCAAGGCCAGGAAGCCGGCCAGCTTGGGCACCCAGGCGAGAAAAGCGGCAGCGCTATGGGACGTGCCTTGGTAAACGTCGGGCGCGTAGAAGTGAAACGGCGCCGCCGTCACGCGGAACCCGAGGCCGGCGACCACAGCTACCAGCGCCGCCGCCGCCAGGGCCGGCGTTTCCTGCGCCGCGCCGAGGTTGCCTTGCAGACGCAGGATCTGCGTGAGGTTCGTCGTGCCGGATAGGCCGTAGAGGTAGCTCATGCCGAACAGCAGCAAGGCCGATGAGAACACGCTCAGGAGGAAATACTTCACGGCCGCTTCTTTGCCCTCGTCCCCGGCCCGAGCCAGGTAGAGCATGACGTAGGTCGGCAGGCTGACCATCTCCAAGGCGGTAAAGAGCATGACCAGGTCGTTGGCGGCGGCGACCAGCCCGAGGCCGGCCACCACGATCAACAAGCAGGCGTGCCAGTCGGCGGCGCGGCTGTCGTCGATGTCGCACCAGCTCAAGCACACGAAGACGATGCCGCCGGCGATTCCCAAGCCGCGGCCCAGGGTGGTCAGACCGTCGAACAGCACCGGTGCCACGTTCAGTTCGCCGGACAATTGCCCAGCCGAGCGGCCCACGACCACGGCGGCCAGCGCCGCGCTCAACCCTCCCAGGGCGACGACGGCCCACACGTGCCGACCGTTGCGGACCGTACCGCCCAAGAACACCAAACAGGCGAGGCCGGTCAGGAGAATCTCCGGCAACAGCAGGGGAAAGACGTGGACCAGGGCTTGTGCTTGTGCGTCGGTCATTGCGGTCGATCGTGGCTGGCCAGCGCCGGTGGACGGACGAGCGGCACCGTGCGGTCGCGGAGGATGGCGGCCACGACCTCCACGTCGGGCCGAGCCGCGTCCATCACCGGTTTGGGATAAATGCCCAGGAAGAAACACAAGGCCAAAATCGGCGCCAAGATGGCGACTTCGCGGCCGTTGAGGTCGGCAATGTCGCGGCCTTCGTGTTCTGGTTCCTTCAGGGGACCGAAGAACACCTGCCGCAACATCGTCAGCAAGTACCAGGCGCCCAAGAGGATGCCGGCGGCGGCGAGGATCGTAAGCTCCGGCATCGTGGCAAACGCCCCAAACAGGCACAGCGCTTCGCCGACGAAGCCGTTCAACCCCGGCAAGCCGGCACTGGCCAGGCAGATGACGACCATGCACGTCGTCAGGCCGCCCAGTTTCGCGCCTAGGCCGCCGTAGTCGGCCATCCGCCGCGTATGGTAGCGGTCGTACAGCATGCCGACGATCAAAAACAGCGCCCCCGTGGACAGGCCGTGGTTGATCATTTGCAGCAAACTCCCCATCAAGCCGGCCTGGTTCAGCGCGAACATGCCAAGCATGCAAAAGCCGAGATGGCTGATCGAGCTGTAGGCCACGAGCTTCTTGACGTCGTCTTGGGCCAAGGCGCACAAGGCGCCATACAGGATGCCGACGACCGCCAGCGTGCCGACCACCGGGACGCCGACGATCGCACACGCGTCGGGCGTCAGCGGCAAGGCCAGGCGGAGGAAACCGTAGGTGCCCAGTTTGAGCAAGACGCCGGCGAGAAGGACGCTGCCGGCCGTCGGGGCTTCGACGTGGGCCAACGGCAGCCAGGTGTGGACCGGAAACAGCGGCACCTTGACCGCGAAGCCGACCAACAGCGCCAAGAAGACCCAGGTCTGGAAGTCGAGCCACGCGGCCCGGTCCGCCTCCAGGGCGGCGCGCAGACGAAGAATCAGTTCAGGGATCGAAAATGTCAGCGATCGTTCCGGCGACGCCTGACAGCAGGCGGCCACCACCGCCAGCAGTCCCAACAGCGTGATGACGCTGCCGGCAAGCGTGAAGATGAAGAACTTCCGCGCCGCGTGGCGCCGTTCCGGGCCACCCCAGATGCCGATCAGGAAAAACAGCGGTACCAGGGTCAACTCGAAGAAGATGTAGAACAGGATGATGTCGAACGCCAGAAAGACGCCCGTCATGCCCGCGCCCAACGCCAGCAGCCAGGCGTAGTATTCGGGGACCCGCTCCTGAATCGACGGCCAGGAGATCAAGACGGCGCTGACCATGAGCAGCGCGGTCAGGTCGATGAGCCACACGTTCAAGCCGTCGACGCCGAGGTAGAATTGCACGGCGCCGCGTTGGCCGAAGTCGAGCAGCATCCAGGTCGTCGCGTGAGGCCGGGCGGGGTCGGCCCCGGGGACCAATTCGGGGCGGAACGTGGCCGCGGCGTGCTCGCCCGGCGGACGGACGCCGCGCACCGCGAGAAATTGGGCCGTGACCAGCACCGCCAAGGCCAGCGCCGTCAGGGTAGCCGCCAGGCTCCACCAGCGGATCCAAGCCGCTCGGCGCGGCCCCAGCACTGCCGCCACCAGCGCCGCCGCCAGCGGCACGACCATCAACCCCACGACCGACAGCGTTGCCATGTCCATTGCCGCATCCACGCCCCACAGCCGGCGAACTTTCGCGCTGCCGTCGTCCTCAGCCGCGCGCCGCGTTCTTCCGGCGACTTTTACCTCCTCCGGTCCGTCAGCGTAAAATCGTCGCCACCAGGAACCCGCCCACCCCCAAGGCCATCAGCAGCGCGTAGAACTGTACGAGACCGTTTTGAAAAGGCCGCATCAGGTAGCCTGCCAGCGCCGGTATCTGGGCGAGCAATTCAATGATCCCATCCACAAGGTACAGATCGAGCAACCGCAGCAAGCGGGCCAGGGCCTCGACCGGCCGCACGAAGAGGGCCTCGAATAGCTCATCGAGGTAAAACCTGTTGCGCGACCAGGCATACAAGCCGCCCACGGCGCGGCACAGCGACTCGGCCAGCGTCGGGGTGCGAACATAAGCCGCATACGCCAAGCCGATGCCCCCCAGGGCGATGGCGCTGCTGAGGAGCATGAGCAGCCAATTGAGGTGATGCTCTCCCGTTGGCTGCAAGTGGGCGGGCCATTGGGGGCCGATCCAGCGGTCGACGAACAGGTGTTCGAGGATGCCGGTCGGTCCGAAGGTGATGCCGACGAGCACGGCGCCG
>JANWVS010000004.1 GCA_025056835.1 Gemmataceae bacterium
TGACCTCGTAGCCGCCTTTTTCCTTGAAGATTTGCTCCAGCGTCTTCAGTTTCGGCACGCCTTCGACCCATTCCTTACGCTTAAATTGTTCTTCCAGCCGCAGCGCTGTGAAGGCGCCCTTGGCGACGAAGAACAGTTCGTCCTTGTGGGCGATTTTGAGGTAAGTCAAGTGGGGGTTGACGGCAACGCCGACGTTGCTGGTCAGGGTCCAGGGAGTCGTGGTCCAGACGAGCAAATGGCTCGGCGCGCCCGCTGCTCCGGCTCGCACTGCGCTCGAACCGCGCAGCGGGAATTTGACGAAGACCGATCGATGCGCCACCAGCCGGTAGCCCTCGTTCATTTCCTGTTGACTGATGCCGGTACCGCAGCGGCCGCACCAAGGCATCGCATCGTATGATTTGTAGATCAAACCGCGCTGGTGGCATTTCTTCAAAAAGCTCCAGATGGTGTAATTGTTCTCCTCCGACATCGTGAAATACGACCTGCGCTGGTCCGGACTTTTGGCCCAGTCGGCGTCGGTACGGTCCCAGTCCATCCAGTAGCCCAGGCGGATCGATTGCTCGGTCTGCCGACGGGCAAACTTGTCAACACGTTCCTTGCACAGCCGCACAAATTGGTCGATCGACGCGAAGCGATCGCCGGGCACGAGGTTCTCAATGTCC
The DNA here is from genome assembly GCA_025056835.1 of Gemmataceae bacterium. Lineage (GTDB taxonomy): Bacteria > Planctomycetota > Planctomycetia > Gemmatales > Gemmataceae > JANWVS01. Next base: position 663 of record JANWVS010000004.1, read on the forward strand.
CGTTTCGAGCGAAGGTTCAAATCCTTTTCGACTTCGACTTCGACCCATAATCCCTGGCAATCGAAGCCGTTTTGATAGCGCAGCTCATGGCCGGTCATGGCGAAGTACCGGCAATAGACGTCCTTGTAGGTGCGGCCCCAGGCGTGGTGCACCCCCATGGGATTGTTGGCCGTGATCGGTCCATCGAGGAACGACCATTTCGGTTTGCCGCGGTTGCGCTCGCGCAGCTTGTCAAACGCCCCAATCCGGTCCCAAAAGGCGAGAATAGCTCGTTCTTGAGCGGGGAAGTCGACTTGCGTGTCAACCTTTGCAAACGGCATACAAGTCCCTCAGCGCACTAGACGGAAAGAGACATTCTATGGTTGCCGCCGCGGTTGCCTTGCCGATCCCGACACGGCCGTCAACTTGTCGATGATGGGCTTGCGGCATAAATTCAAGTTTCAACGGCCGCGAGGGTGCACACCTCGACGCCGCGCTCCTTCTTGAGCGTACTAACGGGCTTCTCAGATGGACGGTGGATCATGCCGATCGTTGTGACATGCACCGGTTGCGGTGCGAGCATCAAGGCCCCCGATGACGCCGCCGGCAAAAAGGTGAAGTGCCCCAAGTGTACCACCGTGTTGCCCGTCCCCGAAAGTGTGGCCGCGGCAGACGCGATTCAAGCGACCACGCCGCCGCCACGGGTCGCGGCCGCCGACGATTGGGATGACGAACCGCGAAAGCGGCGCCGGCGAAGCGATGATGATTTCGATGAAACCCAACCGCGCCGCCGCGACATCCGCGCTCGCTCCTCAGGCGGTGTCAACGGCCTGGCGATCGCCGGCATGGTCCTTGGGATCGTCGGTATTGTCGTCGTCTTCATTCCATGCGTCGGCTGGCTGCTGGGTATCCTGCTTGGGATCGTTGGGGCGATTCTCAGCGGTATCGGCTTGGGCACGGCCTCCAGCGCCGGCAGCGGCAAAGGCCTGGCGATCGCCGGCCTCGTCCTTTCCATCCTTGCTGTGATTTGGGTGCCGGTGTACATTTTCATTGTCGTTGGTCTGGTGTTCCACAGCGCCGCCGATGCGGCACGACAGGCACAAAAGGCCATCGAAATCCAGCAGCAAATCATCAAGAACAATCCCAATGTCGACCCGGCCAAAGGTCCGCTCACGCCTGTCAGCGGCGAGTTGACCCTGGTTAACGGCCAAGCAACCGTGCAAGGCGCCTTGACCGTCAAGGACGCCCGCGATCGTCTTCGTCCTCTAGCCGTCTGCAAGGTGTATTCCGTCAAAATGACCGCAGGCACGACCTACCAAATCGACATGATGAAGAGCGATCCCAGGGAACAGTTGGATCCTTACCTGCGTCTGGAAAACGCCGCCGGCAATAATCTGGCTCAAGACGACGACGGTGGCGAAGGACTCAACGCCCGCATTCTTTTTGTTTGCCCCGCCACCGACACTTACCGCGTTGTGGCGACGACCTTCGGCGGAAGCATCGGCAATTACACCTTGCGGGTGCAGGAAAAATAGGCAACGAAAAGGAAACGGTCGGCGGGGGAGCGCCGACCGTTCGAGCTGGGCCGCATCGGCAATCATTCGCGTTCCCGTTCGCCGTCGCCCGGCAGCATAGTCACGGCCAATACTCGGCTGCGGTCCAAGCTGAGCGCCAAGGCCACGGCAACGCCGGGTCTTAGCTCCGACAGACGCACTTCGTTGCGACCGCGAAGGACCTTGGCGTCGGCCGCCACCTCAAAGGTTTGCTCTTGCCGCTCGCCGGCAACAACGATCTTGCGGGCTGAGGCGTCCACTTCCTTCACGCGCCCACGCACCTTGGGAGCGATCACATCAAGCGCCGAGGCTACTTTGGCGTCGTCGTCCACGGCGGCGAACACTTGCACCGCCTTGGTCAATTGGGCCGGGTTCAGCTCTGCCAACGGCTGATCGCCGTGGAGGAGGCGAATCTTACTGTCTTTGGCCAACGTCAACGTCTTGATGTGAAAATCGCCGTCGCGGCCGACCAGGATTCCCACCGTCCCCTTGCCGACGTCCAGCTCGACGATGACGCCGTTGAGACGTGTGTCTCGTTCCCGACGACGGCCGTCCCCCTCGCCGCGCGGTCGCCCCAATTCGCGAATGCCGGAACGGATCGCCAGGACCCATTGGCGATCTTCCGATAATTGCAGCGCCACGGGTTGACCGCCCTTCAACTCGCCCAGGCCGATGGCTTTGTCGCCGTGAAAGATTTTCGCGTCGTCGGCCACCTTCAAGGTCGCTTCCCCGGCCCGCTCGCTGCGAATGGTGATCGTTTTCTTGGCGGCATCGACGCTCACCAGCTGGGCGTTTTGCGTCGGCCGCTCCAGGCGGATGGCAGTGACCGCCTCCTTTTCGTTAAGGACCAAATGCACGATCATCCCCTCCTTGAGGTCGGCAACGGTCAGCGGCCGCGGCGAGCTGCTCATGATCTTGACGTTCTTGCCGTCGAGCATGAAAGTCGCTTCGCCGCGTTCGTTGTCGCGCGCCAGGCGAATCGTGATCGTGTTTTCCCTGGCGTCGTGGCTTTTGAAGGCGCCGCGCACGGTCGTTTCTTTTTCGCGGCGCTCGCCCTGGCCTGGGTCTTGGGGACGGCGTTGCTCCCCGTCGCGATCCTGGGCCGTGTCAAGCACCGTGTCCGGCGGCGGTTCGAACACGGCGAAATCGAGGTCCGCAGCCGCCAACGGGACAGCTGGCGCCGGCGTACCCCGGCCGGCCCAGGCCTGATGGACGGCGACGGTCCCTCCCAGGCCAACGACGCAGGTCAGGGTCAGAATCAAACCGGCAATCTTGCACTTCGCGATCAGCATGGCTTGTAGCACTCCTTGGGCCAACTGCACAGACAGACGAGAAGCCGCTGCGGCCACATGACCGGCGGCAAAGGAGACGGCGGCCCGCGTCGTGGCTTCAACCAGGCTCGCCTCGGCCGCACCGTCCGTCAGCAGACCGGCGCACAGCGCCGCGGGCAAGGTCAACCCTCGGCGACGTAGCCGTTCCCGGAGCAGTTCGCGGCCGCGTTCCAATCGGCCCTTGACGGAGCCAAGCGACCACCCCAGCTCCGCGGCGGCTTCCTCGCGCGTCTTGCCGTCGAAATAGCACAACAGCAACGGCGCTCGATACTTGGCCGGCAGCTGCTGCAACTCCTCATCGAGCACGCCGCTGAGTTCATTCCACGCGGCATCGAGGACGGCGGCGCGGGACACGGCCTGACTTTCGCGACGCCGACGCCGTTGATGGGTGCGCCTGGCGCGCACGGCCACGCGATAGGCAACGCCGTACAGCCAGTTCCGCACACTGTCGTGCCAACCACCTTGTCCGGCCTTGCGGGCCAACACCAGAAACGTCGCTTGGAAGGCGTCGTCGGCGTCCGCGGCGTTGCCCAGCACCCGCCGACATACGCCCCGCACCATGTCGCCGTGGCGGCGGACGAGCTGTTCGAAGGCAACTTCGTCGCCGGCGGCGGCAAAGGCCGTCAGCAGCTCGCGGTCGGTGGCGGCGGCGCGGTTGGCCCGCACGGCCAGACCTCGCAACCGCAACATCGCCTTGGCCAATACCTGGGCCATGGTCCGTCTCCTTTCACCCACCTAATGCCCGCCGCGCGGGACCGCGGCACGCCGTGGAAAACTGTTTGCCAACGATGGCCGACCACCAGCCGCTTGACCGGCGCGCCGCGCCGCCGCTGCCGTTCTAGTGCCGGCCTAGATACGCTGCAATGCTCTCGGCGACGACGCTGCCCTGTTCCACACAATCGTTCAGGGCGACACCGTGATAGGCATTGCCGGCCAGGAACAAGCCCCGGTGTTGCCCCAGACGTTCGCGAATCCACGCCAAGCGCTCGAGGTGGCCGACGTGGTATTGCGGAATGGCCCGGTCCCAGCGGATGATCTTCGCAAAGACCGGCGCCGCCTCAATGCCCATCGCCTGACGCAGCTCGCCACGGACGGCCGCCAGCAAGCGGCAGTCGTCCCAGCCGACGACTTCCGCGCGTTGCCAGCCGCCGCACAGCGCCCGTATCAACACGCAGCCGTCGGGAGCGCGGTGCGGATAGATCGACGAACACCATTGGGCACCGAGTACGTCGCGCCCCAGCCGCTGCGGCGCGATGAAGCCGAATCCGTCCAGCGACATGGGTACGTCAGTCCGGCGAAAGCCGAGAGCGACGACGGCGATGCGATTGTAGGCAATAGCGGCCACGCGCTCGGCCAACTCGGCATCGAGGTCGTCGAGCAAGGCCGCCTGGCCGTAGGCGGGGCAGGCGAGCACCAAGGCGTCGGCCGTCCAGCTCTCGCGCCCAGCGCCGTGAACGATCCAACGGGTCCGACCGTCTCGTCGCGCTCCGGCATCGATGGCGATGCGACGAATGCCGACGCCGAGAAGCGGCGGCCGTTGCAAGGCGGCAGCCACCGACTCGCTCAACTCACGTAAGCCTCCGACCAGCGACCACATCTTACCCGGTCGCTGGTAAGCGCGTCCCGCGGCCTTGGCTTGGGCGCGGCGCTGGCGGGCGGTTCGCGCCAACCCCTTGAGAAGGCTGCCGTGAGTGCGTTCCAACTCGGCCAGGCGCGGAAAGCAGGCCGGCAAGCTCAGCAATTCCGGATCGCCGGCAAAGATGCCCGTGACCAGGGCGTCGGCGAGGACCTCGGCGGCTTCCTTGCCAGCGCGGCGGCGGGCGAAGGCGGCGATCGATTCATCGCGCGGCTGCGGCAGCGGTTTGCGAAAGCGCTCCAGAAGCAGATGCCACTTACCGCGCCAACTGAGCAGATCGGTTCGCAGCAGGTCCAACGGGCTGCCGGGCAAGCGTCGCAAGCGGTCGCCCAGGAACAAGTACCGGTTCTTGGCCGCGGCTTCTGTGGCGCACACCAGGCGGCCCTCCAAACCAAGATCGCGGCAGAGTTGGACCGTCGCGGGTTTGCTGTCGAGAAAGCCGTTGGGACCGAATTCCACCAGGAAGCCGTCGCGGCGCTCCGTCCAGGCGGTGCCGCCGGGTCGACTGTCGCGTTCGAGGACCACCACGTCGGCCCCGGGCAACCGGGACTGAAGTCGATAGGCAATGGCTAGGCCGGAGATGCCGGCGCCAACGATGACAATGCGAGGCATAGACACCGGCGACGAGCAGTACGCTTGAAACCGACGGCGGCCGCGCGGTCCGGCAACCGCCGAGGGGAATCACTGCTTTTTGTAAGTTCGTTGATCGCGGAGCGGGCGAATCTGAATGCGGCGGTTACTGTGGTTTCCTGCCGCGGCGAGGACACGTTCGGCTTTCTCCAGATTGGAGACCTTGAAGATGCCGTGGACCTTGCCGTTGCGGCCGCCGGAACTGCAATAGGCGTAGTCGATGTTGATGTGCCCGCCGGCGAGTGTCTCGCACACATGGGCCAGCGCTCCGGGTTGGTTTCGCAACTCCACGACCAGCACGTCGTTGACCGTGCTTTGCAAATTCAAGTCGGACAACGCCTTCTTAGTGGCGACTTCGTCTTCGGTCACCAGGCGAAGCACGCCCTTGTCCTGCCGATCCATGACCGCCAAGGCAATGATGTTGATCTTGGCTTGCGCCAGGGCCGATAGCACCTGGGCCAGCCGGCCGGGCTTGTTCTCCAAGTACACCGTCAGTTGCTTCCGCGATGCCACGTCACACTCCTTGCCGAAAACTTGACTTCGAAGATCATTTTGAGGTCGTTGACCGCTATTGTAAATGCCGAAAAGCAAGCTGCCAGCGGCACGGCCGGCACGTTCGGCGTTTTCCGCCCTCCCGGTCACGGCCGCCGGCCCCCAGCCGCCGCATTTCCTCTTGGCTTTTGCCTCGCCTCGCTTATCATGCAAGTGTCATGCCTCGCATCGCGCAAATCCATCGACAAACGAACGAAACCAATGTGGCCCTGGCCATCGACCTCGACGGAACCGGACAAGCGCGCATTCAAACCGGCCTTGGTTTCTTCGACCACATGCTCGACCTGTTGGCCCGGCACAGCCTCATCGACATCACGGTCGAAGCCCGCGGCGATCTCCACGTCGACGCTCATCATACCGTCGAAGATGTCGGCATCTGCCTGGGCCAAGCGGTGCGCCAGGCACTCGGCGACAAGGCGGGCATCCGCCGCTACGGCGCCATGACCCTGCCCATGGACGAAACGTTGGCCACCGTCGCCATCGACTTGGGCGGGCGACCGTTTTTGGCATGGAACGTCGCCCTTGCTCCCGAGATGCTCGGCACGTTCAACACGGCTCTGGCGGAAGAGTTCTGGCGGGCGGTCGCCAGCAATGGCTTCATGAACCTGCACGTTGTCTGCCATTACGGCCGAAACGCCCATCACATCATCGAAGCGATCTTCAAAGCCGCGGCCCGGGCACTGCGGCAAGCTGTGGAAGCCGATCCGCGGCATTCTGGGGTGCCATCGACCAAGGGCCTGTTGTAGCAGCCCCAACAGCCAGTCGACGGCATCCGCTTTCGTCGGCGGCGTGCAGGGCCGTTCGCGAGCGGCGCAAGCCGTTAATTTCGAATGATCCGGATTGGTTTTCGACTCAGGCAAAAGGACTCATGGCACAATCGAACAGCCCTGGCCGGCGTGCGTGAGCGGCGTCGCTCTTGACTGGGGCCTAAGGGAGCAGCTAATAATATACTTCGGGGTGAAGATTTTCCTAGCGGGCGCAAACCGCGATGAACGCAAGTAACGGCCAAACCGAAGCGGAAGTTGAAGGCAAGCGCTTGTCGCTCAGCGATCGCGTCCAGGCCCTGAAACTGCCGGAATCGGCCAAACAAGTCGGTCCGCCCTCTGCCTTAGCCTGGGTCGCACTGGCCGTGGGTGTCGTTGCTTTTATTTCCTCGGGAGTGCTGGCTTGGGAAGCCTATCGTACCCGGCAGCTGCTGGCGGGGCTGGCCGATGGTCCGACCCGCGACCTGCTCGAAAAACTGGCGCGCGGCGAGGCGGCGGCTGCCGGCGAAGCCAAAAATGTTCCGGCCTCCGCGATCAGCGCCGCCAATCGTGCGCCGGCGGAAGGCGAAGTCGTGCTCGAATCGAAAGGCTACATCGTGCCCGTGCATCAGATTCAAGTCAGCCCGAAGGTCGGCGGGATGGTCATGGAGTTGAACTTTGAAGAAGGCATGCGCGTGCAGGAAGGATATGTGCTGGCGCGCCTGGAAACCACCGATTATCAGGCAGATTATGATCGTGCCGTAGGCATGGCGTTGGCGGCCAAGCATCGCTGGCAGGAGCTGTGGAAGTACCGCGACGACGAAATCCGTCAGGCCCAAGCTGAGTTGGAAGATGCGATTGCCCAACGCGACCAACTCGCGTTGGAATGGCAACGAACCCAAGCCCTCCGCGCTACCAAGGCGCTGGCGCCGCGCGACTACGAGGCCGCCGAAAGCGCTTACAAGTCGATGGCCCAGCGCGTGATCCGTTTGCAATTGGCCCTCGATCTGTGGAAAAAAGGGCCGCGCGACGAACGCATTGCGGCCGCCAAGGGGGAATACGACCAGGCGCAGGCGGAGGTGGCCAAGGCCAAGTGGCGGCTCGACAACTGCGTGGTGCGAGCGCCGGTCAGCGGCACCATCCTCTCCAAAAAGGCGGAGAAAGGCAACATCGTCAATCCCTCGGCTTTTTCCAATGGCCTGTCCGCAAGCATTTGCGAGATGGCGGACCTCTCCGACTTGGAAGTCGATCTGGCCATTGCGGAGCGCGACGTCGCCCGCATCTTCAAAGGTCAACGATGTACGGTCAAGGCAGAAGCCTACCCCGAGCGTAATTACCAGGGGGTCGTCTCACGTCTGATGCCCACGGCCGACCGATCGAAGGGAGCCGTACCGGTGCGCGTCAAAATCGCCATTCCTCGCGAGGAAGAAGGGCAATACCTGCGTCCGGAAATGGGGGCGGTGGTCACGTTTTACAATCAGCGGTGAGCCGAGCCTCGGCCAGACCTGAGCGATCGTGGAGAAAATGAGTTACCGTCTCGTCATCGGCCTGGAGACGCATGTTCAACTGCTGACGCGAACCAAGCTGTTCTGTGGTTGCGACACGCGCTTCGGCCTGGCGCCCAACTCGGCCACGTGTCCCATTTGTATGGGACTGCCCGGGAGCTTGCCGGTCCTGAACGCAGCGGCGTTTGAATTGGCTCTCAAGGCCGCGACGGCGCTCAATTGCCGGATCATGCCTTACACCAAATGGGATCGCAAGAACTACTATTATCCCGATCTGCCGAAGAACTATCAGATCAGCCAATACGATCTGCCCTTCAGCCGCGACGGTTGGTTGGAGATCGCGGCCGCGTCGGGCACGAAACGCATCGGCATCATGCGCGTGCATCTCGAAGAAGACGCCGGCAAAATGCTCCACGACGAGGCCGGCGGCGGTCGCGACAGCTTGGTTGATCTCAACCGGGCGGGGACGCCGTTGCTCGAGATCGTCAGCCGTCCCGACCTTTCCACTCCCGAGGAGGCCAAGACCTATCTGGAAGAAATGCGTCTGCTGCTGCGGGACATCCAAGTTTCCGACTGCGAAATGCAGGAGGGCAGCTTGCGGTGCGATGCCAACGTCAACTTGCACATCCCGCAGGCGGACGGCACCTATCACGCCACCCCGCTGATCGAGGTCAAAAACCTCAACAGTTTTCGGGCCATCGAACGGGCCATGAAATACGAAGCCGAGCGCCAATGGCGCGAATACCAGGAACAATTCGGCTCGCGCTGGTGCGTCGATCCCACACAAACCAAACGGTTCGGCGGTGACGTCATTCGACCGGTCTGCGAGAGGGTCAACGGTCGGTTGCGCCCCGTCAACAAGGCCACGGCGGGCTGGAACGAGCGAACGGAACGAACGGAGATGCAGCGGCGCAAGGAAGAAGCCGCGGATTATCGCTACTTTCCCGACCCCGATCTGGTGCCGGTGACGGTCGGGGAAGCCGACCTTCAACGCGTTCGGGGAGCCTTGGGCGAATTGCCGGCAGCGCGGCGGGCGCGGCTCGCGAACCAGTACGGCCTCGGCGCTTACGATGCCGACCTGCTTGTCCGCCAGGGAAGGGCTTTTGTGGCCTATTTCGAGGCGGTGGCGGCCCGGTGCGGCCAGCCGAAAGAAGCCTGCAATTGGCTGGCCAACGACCTGCTGCAAACGCTCAACGAGCGCAAGACCACCATCGAGAACGCGCCGTTGTCGGCCGCGGCCTTGGGCGATTTGATCGCCGAAGTGAAAGCGATGGGTCTCAACAAGCAACGCGCCCGCGAAGTTTACGCCGTCATGCTCGCTGAGGGATTAGGAGCGAAAGAAGCCCTTGCCAAGCTCGGCTTTGCCGTCGTCGCTGACGAAGCCCAGTTGCTTCCGATCATCCGCCGGGCCATTGCGGCCCATCCCAAGGCGGTCGCTGATTACAAAAAGGGCAAGATCAAGGCCGCCGACGCCATCAAGGGCGCGGTCATGCGGGAAACGAAAGGAATGGCCAAGATGGAACAGGTCCACCAGCTGTTGGTCCAGGAACTCAACAACGCTTGAGCACATCGGCCGACAACTCCCGTGGTCGGTCATACCGCCTTCGCACCGAGCAGACGGCCGAGGAGATTGTCTTGCGGGTAACTGTGCCCTAAATGTTGTCGGAAACCTTCGGCGTAGCCGACGCCGCACCATTGGCCACGCGCGGCGCACCAATCGCGCATCGCTTGCACATACTGGTCCATGCCGTGGTGCTTCAGCAGCCATTGGCGCTGACTGGCATGGCGGGCCAGCATCTCGGCCTTGTCGTCAATGACGGCGCTGATGTCGATGCAAAAACCCGGGGCCACGGTTCGGCCGAGCGGATCCTTGCCTTCGATCGGATCACAGTAGTAAACGTGCGGGATCTGTTCCAACGGCGGACCGAGATTGCGGTCGGCCAAGAAGTTCGGGATCGGGGCGGCAAAAGCCGCGGCGCGGGCGAGAACGCTGGTCTGCTCGTGGTCGAGCATGTAGTCGCTGGGACTATGCGTGAAGAGAATGCTCGGCCGGACGGCCCGCAACAGGCGCGTCACCTTTTCGAGGGTTGCCTCGTTGTAAAAAATCAGCAGATCGCGCTCCTCCAGGCAATGGTACTGGGCACCGATTAACGCGGCGGCATGGGCACCCTCGGCCCGGCGCAGATTGCTGATTTCCAGCGGTCCATGCTCCACCGATCCGCAGTCGCCAGGCGTCAGCGAGGCAATGTGAATCGTCCAACCGTGTTCGCGTGCCAAGCGGATCAGGACGCCGGCGCAGAGGAACTCGGCATCGTCGGGATGGGCTAAAAGCGATAGCGCTGTGGTGTTCATGGGCAAGGCCCCTTGTAGCGCCGCAACTTTTCCGCGCGGCGTTGTTGGTTGGCGATGGCCGCAAACAACTCGGTGAGGACCTGCTCGCGCGGAGCGTTGGCCCAGCGCTGTGAATCGAGCGGTTTGCCGATGCTGACGGCCATCGCCCCGGGACGAGGCGGGCAAAACACGGGCGCGGGTAGGGGGTAGCTGCGCCAGCGCGGCCAGGCATGGTAGGCGCCGGCGATGCCCACCGGGACGATCGCCATCCGCGTCTTGCGCATCAACAGGTGAATGCCCGGCTTGAGCGGCACCATCGAGCCGGTGGGCGTGCGTTCCCCTTCGGGGAAAACCAGCACTGCCTTGCCGAGGGCGAGTTGATCGCGGACGGTTCGCAAACCATCGATGCCGATACCTTCCTGGTCAATCGGTACGGCATTGAGACTGCGGATCAACCAGGAAAAAAACCAATTGCGAAAGAGCGTCTTGCGGGCGAGGTAGATCAATCGCCGGGGCGAAGCCAAGCCGATTGCCACGGGATCGAGAAAACTCTGATGATTGGCGATCGCCAGCACCGGTCCCGAGCGGGGCAGATTGTTGCCTCCCTCAACCCGCAGGCTGAAACCCAGGACATAGACATGAGCACTGACGACGCGGCAGAAATGAAACCACAAATCGGCGGCGAGCGACGTGATCACGCCATCTGCTGCCGCGCCTGCGGGCGTCCCGGAGTTGTCGGTGGCCGGCTCTGGAACCTTCATAATCGCTTGCGGACCTCGTGTTCCATCCGATCGACGACCTGCTCCAGGGTCAGCCCCGTGCTGTCGAGCAAGATCGCATCGGCCGCCGGCGTCATGGGGGCAACGTCGCGGGCTGCGTCGCGGGCATCGCGTGCGTCCTGGGCAGCCCGGACCTCGGCCAGAGTCACCGTTTCGCCCCGCGCCAGCAAATCGTGCCATCGGCGCCGGGCGCGCTCCTCCGGGTCGGCCACGAGAAAAAACTTGCACACGGCGTCGGGAAAGACGACGGTGCCTTGGTCGCGTCCTTCGCACACGTAGTTGCCGCGCGACGCGATAGACCGTTGCAACTGCGCCAACCACTGGCGAACAGGCAGACTGCTGGCGACGGCGCCGGAGTGAGCCGTGACTTTGGGGTCGCGGATGGCTTGGGTGACATCCGCACCATCCAGGAGGACCAGGTCGTCTCGCAATTCGAGACGCAGCCGACCGATCAAGGCGGCCAGTGCCGCGGGATTGGCGACGTCGACATTCTGTTGCAACGCCGCCAAAGCGACGGCACGAAACATCGCCCCCGTGTCGAGAAAATTGAAACCTAAGCGCCGCGCCAAGAGTCGCGCGGCGCTGCTCTTGCCGGCGCCGGCGGGGCCGTCGATGGTTACGACCATGGCCGTCGGATCACTGGACCGTCAGGGAAAATGTTTCATTGGCCGAGACGGAACGCGTTTTCTGCTCTCGCAGTCCCCAGGTCGGCGAAATCACTTCATAGGTGATCGGTCCCGCGGGCACTGATTCCAGCGTCTTCAGCGACCGCGGTGCGACCCGGTAGGCCTTGTCGTTGATCACAAACAAAATGTCTTCGTGATACATGTTGACCAGTAAGACTCGAGCTGTCGGGGTTGGTGAAGACAAGGCGATGCGATTGGCCGTGCCCGGCTCATGGGGCTGAAGCTTGATGATCGCCTGCTCAATGCCAACCAGGTGTTTCTTCAGCTCTTCGAGACCGGCCCGGTCGGCAGCAGTGACAGCGCCGCCGGGGCGCGACAATTCGCGGCGCAAGGAGTTGATGTCGCTTTGCAATTGAGTCAATTGCTTCTCCAAGTTGTCGATCTTGGCGTTCGTCTTGGTCAGCTCGATGTCGAAGCTGAGTTTCGTCGCCTTGAGAGCGCCGACGTCTTCTTGAACTTTGCCGATGTCGCCCTTGAGCGCGTCGACGCTCTTGGCAGCCCCTTCGATCGTCCTGATCGCCGTATCGAACAAGCTCTTGAGGCTGTCGAACTGTTTTTTCAAATCCTCGACTTGTTTCTCAAACTTGGTGTTGTCTTGAGCCACGGCGGCCGGAGCCGTCACCACTACAGGGGCAGCGGCGACCAGCGAGTACAACGCCAACGTTTTCCAGGTGCGCAACATAGGAGTGTCTCCAAGGTTGTTTCGGCCAAGGAAAATCGTCGGTTCCGGCAACGCCGACGCCGGTTCGACCACATCCTGAGGCACCGCGGCTAGAGGCACGTCGCGCAGGGGTAACGACACCACCGGCGGCGGATCAACCTTGATGGGCACCGGAGCGGGCGGAGCGTCGAAGCGCACCACGCTGGCCGCGTCGCTCGGCAGCGGTGGCGGTGGGGGCGGCGGCTGAAACGCCACTTGCACCGATTCCGACCCGCGTTGATCGCGCGCAGGAACCTCTCCTATGAGCTTAGGAATTGCGTGTTCCGCACGCAAGGACTTTTCCGAATTTCCGGAACGCGGCAGCGCACTGTACGCCCCCCACATCATCAAGGCCGTCGCCGTGCAGCCAAAAATAAAGACCAAGTACCAGATCGTGTCCGCAGACCACGCCGACGCAACGACGGGCGAGGGAGCCGCTTGAAGCGGCGATCGTACCGATGCCGAAGAAACATCGCCTCTCGGGCCATGGGTCGACAAATCAGGTAAATAGCTCATGGCATTCCCGCTTTCGAAACAACCGATGCGGTCCGATAGCGCGAACGTAGCAAAAGATGCCTTGCGGAAAAAGAGAGATTCGCGGCGCCGCAGTCATTCCGTGTCGGGTCGGGGTGGTAAAGGTCCACCGGCAGGCCAACCCGGCACGGAACGGCTGTACATTTCAAAGCCGGTCAGCCGCCTCGGCGGTCGACCGACCCACGCAGCAGCAAAGGAAAGGCTCAGTTTTCTTCGTATTGGGCAATGCGATTGACGAATTCTTCGGGATCGGCACCGACCTCATCGCCGAAGCGATATTCCATCACGAAGGCGTCCTCGCCGGTGTCTTCGTAAAACGCTCGCAGGACACGGATGGCCCGAAATTCGAGCTTTCGGAAAAACAGTTGCGCCGCCAGATTCGTTTCCCGCACTTGCAAGCTGATCCGCGTGCGGCGATGACTGGAAAGCTTGCTCACAAGTTTGTTCACCATTTGGGTTCCCACGCCTTTGCGGCGCCAGCCGGAATGGACGGCGAAATTCAAGATGTGCAGCTTCGATTTGTGTAATTCGTAAATCATAAAGCCGACGACTTTTTCGCCGTGTTCGGCCACCATGCCGATGCAGTTACGTTGCCGCAGGCAACGGAGGAAGTCCTCTTCCGTCCAGGGAAACTCAAAGCTGAGTTGTTCGATGTTCAAGACTTCCGGCATGTCGCGGCGGATCATCCAGCGGATGTGGACCCGTGCGTGATCCTTTTCAGCCCGTGTCGCGTTCATCAAGGCACCTCACCGGCGGAATGTAGCAACGCCTAGGCGACGGCTCAAGGGCGACCAAAGCCGTCGGTCATATCGAGTGCCCACATCGAGCACCCACTACGCCTGCGAGGAAAGGAAAGAAGGGGGATTCCTTTCCCCTGGTCTCAGCCATCATGGCCGATTGCTTGCGATTTGCCAGTGAAACGACGACGGGTTGGAAGCAACTTACTAAGCCGCGCGTTTCCCGGCAAAGGTTTTTTTCGAAAACTTTCACCATCCGTTCGCAACACTCATCTTCGGGGAGATCGACGGCGGTTTATAGCAACTCCTCGAGCGAAAACAACGTCAGTCGCGATACACACGCAGGGCCGTTTCCCGTGCCGCGACAGTGCCGTTGGGGTCCGCCCAAACCTGGGTACGAATACGCCAATCGCCTGCCGACTTGGCCGCGACGCCGACATGATAAACCGCCTGGGACTGCGCCGGCAGCTGAGCTATCGGCTCGAAAGTCAGCGTTCGGCCCTGCACGTGCTGAGCGGTTGGCCCCTGAATATAGGTCGGTGCCAGCCCCGGCGGCAGGTCCACTTGCACGCGGACGCCTTTGGCCGCGGACCCGTAATTCTGTACCCGAACTTCGATGATTGTTTCCTTACCGACCTCGAGCGGATCGTCGCGCGATGTCACCTGCAACACCAGATTCGCATGGCTATCGACCGTCACGAGCCCGCGGGCCCGAACCTCTGCCGCTCCCTCGGTCCGACCGCTGCATTCCACCGCCAGCTGGCCCGGTGTTTTGCCTTGGACACGAACCACTAGCCCGCGATTTTCTCCCAGGGCCAGCTCGTCGAGCAGCCAATGAACCGTTCGCGAGCTGGGTTGGTAGATGCCGCGGTGATCGGCGCCGAGGTAGACCAAACCTTCGGGCAAGGTTGCCTGAATGCTGATGTTGCGGAGGATCTGGGTGCCGCGGTTAGCGACGTTCAGCTGCAACTCGCCTTCGCGATCCACAAGCAGCCGTGTCGTCGGCGCCAACTGCAACGACAAGCCGCTGGCTTCTTCGCCGATGGCCACTTCAGTTTGCGCCGTTGCCTCGGCTCCGTTGCCGGCGGCGACTTTCACCTCCACCCGGTGCCGGCCGACCCGCACCGCCGTTGTCACCATCTTGACGGTCTTGCTTGCCCCGGGACTCAAATCGCCCACATCGGCTTCGATGTGGTTGCCCGCCGGATGCGTCAGGCCTTCGCCGAGCTTGGCGCTGAGCAACAGCTCGGTCATGACCTGTTTGCTCTGATTCGTTATTTGAATCTCAAAGACCAGGCTTCGTCCGACGCTGGCCGTGGTCGGTCCCCGCAGCTCGATCTTCAACGGCGGCGCCGCTACCGGCGTCGCCGCGATACTGGCAAGGACCTTCGTCTTGGTCGCCACTCGCACCGTGGACGCGTATATCGTCGTGTCGCCCTGAAAATCACCCGGACTGCCGCCTTCGACTTCCAAGCGCAAGACGGTTTCCGCACCCGGCGGCAGCGACGCGATCGTCCAAAACACCTTGTCTTCTCCTTGGCCCGCCGGCGGATCGCTCTTCGCGAGGCGCGCGCCGGGCGGAAGATCGTCGACAACACAAAGCGGCGGCGTCGCCGTCGTACCACGATTGCGCACCACGATCTGATACGCCGCCGCCCTTCCCTGGCGCAGAGCAGCCGGACCATGCTTCTCCACGGTGATGGCCCCACTCGTTTTCGCCGCAGCGGAAGACGGCGGCGGTGGTCCGCTGGGTCGTTCGACCGCATTCGGCCGCGGTAGGTCAACGACGGCCGGCGGCGGTGCCACCCAGGCAGGGTTGTTTTCGAGTCGTGGAACCGCTGGCGGCGGCGAAGCAGTCATCGACGACGACCCGGCCTCCGATGCGATCGGTCCACTTAACCGTTTCGGCTTCACCAACAAAAACGCTGGCGGTCGGCCGGAATCCTGCGGCGGCGGAGTGCTCCCAGGCCCCGCGATGATTTCGGCCTTCACCCGCGGCGGCTCAGGCGCAGGCCGCTCCAGCACCGGCATCGGCTTTCCAGCGGGCGTCGGCTCAGGCCGCGGTGGATTGTCCTGAGGCATCGCGACCGGCGGAACCGACCCGCTGCCTGACACCCCCGTGTCATTCGGTAGGAGCACCGGCTCCGGCATCCCCGTCGGCTTTGACGTCGGCGCCGGCGACACGACGGGCGGCGGCGGCAACGGAGGCAGCGGCGACGGTGTCGGCGACGGCTGGGGC
>JANWVS010000500.1 GCA_025056835.1 Gemmataceae bacterium
CAGGGGGTCTTCGCGGACGACGCGGAGATAATCGTCTTGAGGCAGGGTGTCGCTGAGTTTCGTCCAAGTTTGGCCGAAGTCGGTGGTTTTCCACAAATACGGCCGGTCGTCATCCAGCCGATGGGCGTCGACGACGACGTAGGCAGTGGCGGCGTCGCGGCGGGAGGCTTCGATGCAGCAGACGGTGCCCCAGGCCGGCAGGCCGGGAATGTTCTTGGTGACGTTGAGCCAACTTTGACCGCCGTCGCGGCTGACGTGGACCAAACCATCGTCGCTGCCGGCCCAGAGGACGCCCGCTTGCTTGGGGGATTCGGCGATCGCGAAGATCGTGCAGTAATACTCGGCGGTGGTGTTGTCGCCGGTGATCGGACCGCCGGAGAATTGTTGCTTGGTCTTATCGTCGCGGGTCAGGTCGCCGCTGATCTTGCGCCAGGTGCGGCCCTGGTCAAGGCTGCGAAACAAGACATTGGCGGCGTGATAGATGGCCCGGGCCCCGGTTTCCTTGTTGGCGACGTGCGGCGAGATCAACAGGGGCGCAGTCCATTGAAAACGGTAGCGCAGCTCGCCGGCGCCGTGGCCGGAGGGATTGGTCGGATAGATGCTGATGTTGCGGGCCTGCCGGGTGCGATGGTCGTAACGGGTGAGGACGCCGCCGTATTCGCCGGAGTAGACGACGTTGGGATCGTCGGGGTCGGCCAGGCTGTAGCCGGTTTCCCCGCCGCCGACGGTGTGCCAATCGCTGAGGGAAATGCCGGCGGTGCACAGGCTGTTGCTGGGTCCGGAGGCGGTACCTTGGTCTTGCATGTTGCCCAAGACGCGGTAGGGGACGCTATTGTCGACGCTGATGTGGTAGAACTGGGCGATCGGCAAGTAGGGCATGTGCCAGGTTTCACCGCCATTGGTGGAGATATCGACGCCGCCGTCGTGGCTGTCGATCATGCGACGGGGGTTGGTGGGGTCGATCCAGAGGTCGTGATGGTCTGGGTGGTGCGGCCCTTTGACGTTCTGGAACGTCTTGCCGCCGTCGATGCTCTTGAGCAAGCGGACACTGGGACACCAGACGACGTCGGCGTTGGCGGGATCGACATGGACCGTGGAAAAATACCACGGTCGTTGGCGAAGATAGCGTGCCGGGTTAACGAGGGTCCAGCGCTCGCCGCCGTCGTCGGAGCGATAGAGGCCGCCTTTTTCGGCTTCGATGAGGGCGTAGACGCGCCGGCTGTTGCTGGGAGCGACGGCCACGCCGATACGGCCGTAAAGCCCCTCGGGCAGGCCGTTGTCGTCGCCGTCTTTGGTTTTGCCGCCGGGGCCGAGCAACGTCCAGGTGTCGCCGCCGTCGTTAGAGCGATAGAGGCCGCTGCCGGGACCGCCGCTATCGAGGCGCCAGGGCCGGCGCTCGGCTTGCCAAAGGGCCGCGAACACAATGCGGGGGTTGTTGGGGTCGAGGCACACGTCGATGGCGCCAACCGCGCGCCAGTATTGAGCGGCGGGCGGCAAAGCCGGTCCGAGCGGCGCCGGCTTCAAGACGACGTCATCGGCCGGAACCTTCTTGGTCAGCACCGCCGTCCAGGTTTTGCCGCCGTCGAGCGTGCGGTAGACGCCGCGTACCGGGTCGTTGATGAAGCTGTTCGGCGGCGGTGGGACCGGGTATTCGGGGCGGAAGGCACGGCCCAGGACCGCAGCGTAGGCCACATTCGGATTGGTGGGGTGGACGACGATCTGGCCGATCTGGCCCTTGTGTTTCCAGACGTGGGTCCAGGTCCTGCCGCCGTCGGTGGACTTGAAGATGCCGGCGCCCGGCATGACGTTGCCGCGAATGTTGGCCTCGCCCGAACCGACGTAGACGATATTCGGGTCCGACGCCGCGACCGCGATGCAGCCGATCGAGCTGGTCGGCTGGTCGTCGAAAATCGACTGCCAGGTGAAGCCGCCGTCGGTGGACTTCCAGACGCCGCCGGCTGCGGTGGCAGCGTAGTAGGTCAACGGATCGCCCGGCACACCGCACGACCGACTGACGCGGCCGCCCGCTGCCGGGCCGATAGAACGATATTTGAGATGCCTGAACGGATTTTTTTCGTCGCGAGGGTCGCCGGCGCGGAGGCCGACATCGCCTGCCAGCAGGGCGAGGCAGATGGCGCCGAGGCAAACCAACCCCAGGCGGCGGGGATGTTTCATGGCACAGTTCTCCATGCTACGAGACGAACGGAGCGGCCCCGCGGACTCACGTTGGCGTGTCGCTTGGCGCTTCGGCAGGCGCCGCTGCGGGAGGGGGCGCGCTCGTCAGGATTTCCTCCAGGGCGGCGACGACGCCGCTCAGCGACCGCGCCGCCATTTCGAAATTGGTATGGTCCGAGACCCGCTTGTATTCGCGGGCGAAAAACTCGGCTTGCTTGCGCAGCTTCGGCAGCTTGCCCCGCGCACGGCGAAGATATTCCTGGGCGTCGCGCCGCTGGTAGCTTGGTTCCAAGGCGCGCACATAGTCGAAGATCATGCGGTGAACTTCCAGCATCTCGACGTCGTCCTGCACTTCGTCGGCGTGTTTCAGAAAAGTGCGCACCATCCAGGCGTGGGCCAAGACGACGTTGATCCGTTCCATCGCTTCCAGCGGGGTCACGGCGCGCCTCGCAGCGAGGGCGATGGGCCAGCCGCGAGGTCGGCCGCCTGGGCGGTGGCGGCGGGGGCCGGCCGCTCGGACAGTTCTTTAGAATACAAGACCAGCGCGGCGCCGGCGCCGACGAGCACGATGCCGACGAAGAGCGTCCAGTGCGGG
>JANWVS010000501.1 GCA_025056835.1 Gemmataceae bacterium
GTTTCTTTCTTCGGCTTGTCGGTCGTCGCTTCCGCTTCGCGATTTCCGAAAATCGCCTCGTAGCCTTCAGCGAATTTCTTGGTTTCCGCCAAGCCGACTCGCACAATACTCACAGCCTTACCTCCTCTGGAAGCGTAACAAAGAACTTCTTTGCCTCATCACACCGGGTCGGCCGCCCAAGTTCAGCCCCCCGGCATTTCAGTGTAAAGAGCGAACGCCGATTTGTCACGCCCAGTGTGTTAATTCGCCGACCAGGGCCCAGAGGTACTCCTTTCGATTATTTCCGTGGCGCCCGTCGGCGAATCGTGTCGGTGCCCCGGAAAGCCCTAGCCGCCGATCGAAGTTTTACGACGCCGATCGAAGTTTTACGACAAGCTCACTGACGGTAAGCCGTTAAAAACGCCGTTTCGCCCAGGTTCTCCACCTGCCGTAAGGTCACCATGGCTTGGCGTTGACCTCAGACCGGGTACAATCAAGCGGCGGATACGTCGCGGAATTTGTTCCTCAACCGACCCAGCGCAGCGGAGAGGCTCATGCGTATCGTTTCTCTCTTGCCCAGCGCTACCGAGATCATCTGTGTCCTGGGATTGGAGGACCGGCTTGTCGGAGTGACGCACGAATGTGATTATCCACCTTTCGTGCGCAAGTTGCCGAAAGTCACCCAAACGCTCATTCCGCACGATGCCACCAGCTGCCGTATCGACGAACTCGTCCGCGAACGGTTGCGGGGCCGCAAAGCGCTTTACACCCTCAATTTTCCACTGTTGGCATCCCTTGCCCCTGATCTCATCGTTACTCAGGCCCTGTGCGATGTTTGTGCCGTCGCGGAGGAAGAAGTCGAAGCAGCAGCCTGCGCCTTGCCCGGTAGGCCGCGCGTGGTCAACCTCGAGCCTACGACCGTGGCCCAAGTGCTTGCTAGCATCGCCCAAGTGGCTGCGGCGACCGGCACCGAAGAACGGGCCGCCGTCGTGGTTCGCAGCTTGCAAAACCGGATCGAGGCGGTTGCGGGGCGCTCGCGGGCGCTGCGACAGAGACCGCGCGTGGTCGTGTTGGAATGGATCGATCCGCCGTTTTCTTGTGGTCATTGGACGCCGGAGTTGGTTCGCCTGGCCGGCGGCGTCGAAGGCATCGGTCGGGAAGGCCGGGACTCGCGTCGCCTCGACTGGCGCGAGGTTGTCGCTTGGCAGCCGGAAGTTCTCGTGCTCGCTTGCTGCGGCTTCACGATCGAGCGGACGCTTCAAGACCTCCCGATCCTGCGCCGCAATCCGTATTGGGCTGAGCTGCCTTGTGTGCGCCGCGGAAGAGTGTACGTCGTCAACGGCTCCGACTATTTCAGCCGACCGGGACCACGGTTGGTCGATAGCTTAGAAATCCTCGCGCACGCTTTGCACCCCGCCGTCCATCCTCTGCCGCCGGGGCTGCCCGCGGCCGTAACCATTCCCCCATCCGCCTTGGTCTGCGACAGCATGGTCACGTCGATCGCAGCTGACGCCGCCACCGGACACCTCGCTTGAGCAAGCGAGACACATCCGGCAGTTCATGGAAAGGATATTCGCAGGTCCCCGTGGAAAAGCCGATCGTCTTTCGCGCGAGGATGTACGGCGCCAAGAAAAATCCATGGCCATTCGATCGTGCCATAAGTCCTTTTGCGTCGGCACAAACGAGCCAGACTCGGTCGCGTCAACCAGCCCGTCTCGTTCGAAAAATTACGACTCGGGCCACAATCGAACGGCCCTGGCGGCGCCAAAGAAAATCGCAAAGCCCCCTTGATTCCCAAGCACGATTCGTTAGACTGGTGGTATGTTCTGGAGGATAGTGGGTGGAAGTGGGAGCGGCAGGGACCGCCGCTGAAGCGGATCGTCGTCCATGCTCTTGACCGGCACCCATCCCCGAACGTTGGACGAAAAAAAGCGATTGACGTTACCGAAAAAGACGCGCGAGCAGCTGGGAGAAGTCAAACGCCTCTTCGTCACGCCGGGTCCTGATCAAACCTTGTGGCTGTACGACCCAAGGGGTTTAGAGGAATTGGCGGCGAAATTGGACCAAGCACCGGCAACCGACAGCGAAGCTCGCGTCTTTCGCCGATTGTTCTTTGCACAGATGGAAGAGGTCGACATCGACAACGGCCACCGAATTCTGATTCCGGAGCGGCTGGTGCAATTCGCCGGTTTGGAGCGGGACGTGGTGCTGTTGGGTGTCAGGGACCATTTAGAACTTTGGAACGCTCGCAAATGGCAACAGTATCGCGACGAACACGAACGCCGGTTTGACGCTGTGGCCGAGCGAGCCTTCCGCCGCGACTAGGAAGAGAGCTGATGGATTCGGCGGTGCGGCATCGCGCCGGCCCGATGACGGGATTACACCGACGAGGGGCTTGTCGTGGCTGCGGGCATGGGCAGATGTCCGCAGCGATCCGTGCCTTGTTCGATCCCCCAATTCGTCAAGGTTTGCCGACAGCCCCTTGAAAGCCATCCGCGGCCACGCCGCCGCGGTTTATTATGGAGCGTGGGAGTCAAGGATGGAGGGTCCTTGCTGCCACGCTCTTTTTCTTCAACGACACAGCGATGCCTGTGCACGTTCCGGTACTGAGCGCCGAGATTTTGCAGCTGCTCGATCCGCGTCCCGGACAAGTGATTGTCGATTGCACTGTCGGCGGCGGCGGTCATACGCGCCTGTTGGCCCAACGCGTCGGTCCGACGGGACGCGTGATTGGACTGGACCAAGACCCTGCCATGCTCGCCTTGGCCCGGTCGAACCTGGG
>JANWVS010000502.1 GCA_025056835.1 Gemmataceae bacterium
GCGCACGCCCGAGGCCGCCGGCTCCGATGAAGCGTTCCGCGCGGCGCGGCGCGCCTCGCACGTGGCGTTGCTTGGTCTATTTATCACCGGCTGCGTCATCGATGTCGTTTTGCTGATCGTTCTGTCGGTCGTCGTGGCGACGCGGCAAGCGCCGGCGGATCAGGTAGCCCAACCGACGCCTTGGGAGCCACCATCGGTCGCAGCGCTGCCGCCGCGTCCCGAACCGGCCGTGCCTCCCCCCGTGTTGCCGGAGCCGGTACCCGAACCAGAACCGCCGCCGCCAACAAACCAGCAGCGCGAAACGCGCCTGACGGAGTTGCGGGAACGCGAACAAAAAGAACTGGCACCGTGGCTGGCAAAGCTCGAAAAACACAAACAAGCGCTCGCAGCCTTGTCCGCCAAGGAAGACGCCCTCTTTCCGAAAGGGACCAAATTCAACAAGAAACAACTGGCGACTTTCGCTTCCAGGCTGGCGAAATTCGCGAAGGAGCAAGAGCTGATTGTCGTACCGATCGCTCGAGATGTGGCCCGCCTGGCCCGCGCGCAAGAGGAGCATCTTCAAGCCCGACGCCGCATCCTCCGCGACCATCCCGAGCCTGGCGAGCCACAATGGGAATTAGTCGGCGAACTGCTGCTGACGCCCGAGGAAGCCTTGGACCTGGAGCAGCGCCGCCTGCGGTTCGCCACCCCGCGTGCCGCCGCCACCGATTATTTGAAAAGCGAGGCTGCTGCGGCACTGGTCCAAGGTCCGTTCTACCTTGGCACCTTGCAGGACCCGGCTGACCCGGCCCTCGTCGCGGTCGCCTATCGCACCCAGTCGTACCGCGGCCAGACGGCAGTGGAAATTCCGGTGTATCTGTTCCTTCATCAGTGGCGGGGCGTTTGGACGGTCGTCGATTTGCCGGGTCGGGCCGCCGCCGTGCTCCCCGGCGCGCCCCCGGGAACATATCAGCCGGCAGCCGCGGGGCGCGTGCCGGGCGAACAAAGCCGCGTCGCCGCCGCCGGGGCGCGATGAATGCGGCCAGCCGCCAGGCTCGACGCGCCGCTGCGCCAGGGCCAGGCCGCCAAGCCCCCGCGGGCCGGTCAAGTGCTCAGCAGGTGCAGCCGGACACGGTTGAGGGCCATTTTCGCGGTGCGGCCTTGGATTTCGGTCCGTGTACCGTTCCAGCTAAACGACCACGATCCCACGCCGCCGTCCCAAGCCAGACCAACGTAGACCAGGCCGACCGGCTGGTCCGGTCCGCCCGCCGCAGGCCCGGCGTAGCCCGTGGTGCTGACTGCCAGATCGGCGCCGCAGCACTGGCGTGCGCCGGCTGCCATGGCCTCCGCAACTGGACCACTGACAGCCGTGTGTCGCTCGATCAGTTCCGCCGGCACGCCGAGCAAGCGACTTTTCATCTCATTGGTGTAGGCGACAATCCCGCCCCGCAGCCACTCGCTTGCCCCGGGCACGGTGGCCAGGCGATGCGCGACCAGGCCGGCGGTCACACTTTCGGCCGTCGCCAAACTCCGGCGTTTGTCGGCCAGCAGCCGCAGGACGACATGCTGCAATTCTTCGTCGTCGACGCCATAGACGAGGTCCCCCAGCCGCTGCCGAATGATCGCTTCGACCGGTGCGATTTGCGCCTGGGCTTCGGCCGCCGTCGCCGCGCGGGCAATGATGCGCAAGGCAATCGTGGCTTCGCTGGCGGTGATGCCGACTTCGGGAACATGGCCGCGGCGCGTCAGGTCGAACAATTGCTCTTCGATGTGCGATTCGCCGCCGCCGAAGGTATTGAGCTTGCGTTGCACCTGCACGCCGCCGCCGATGCCCAGCGCCACCAGCCGCGGTTTCAACTCCTGCTCGAACATGGCGACCATTTCCGAGGGTACCCCGGGCAACACCACCACGAGGCACTTGCCGATCCACATCCAAATGCCGGGAGCGGTACCCAGCGGATTGAAGATCGCCTCGGCTCCCGCCGGGAAGTACGCCTGGATGCGATTACGCTCGGGCATCGGCCGCTGCCGCCGTGCGAAGAGGCTGCGCAGGTGGTTAAACGAGACCTCGTCAAATCGCAGTTCGACGCCGGCCACTTTGGCCAACACGTCGCGCGTCAGGTCGTCTTGCGTCGGCCCCAGACCGCCGGTGGCGACCACGAGGCCGGCCCTAGCGATCGCCGTGTGAAAGACGGCGACGTTGTCGGCAAAATCGTCGGCAACGGTGGTGTGCCAGCCGACGGGAATGCCGATCTCGGCGAGGCGAAGACTCAGCCACTGGGCGTTCGTATCGAGGTTTTGCCCCGTGGTCAGTTCGGTGCCGATGGAAATGATCTCGGCCTTCATGGTCGTTTCAGCTCGACGCCGGCGACCAAGGCCAAGCCGCGATCGGCAAGTTGGTCAGCTTGGCTGGGCGGCGTCAGGATCGTGATGAGCACCTGGGTGCCGTTGGGATCGCCGACAAGATAAACCGTCCGCAGCGCCGGCGCCCCGTCGAGCGTGCCCGACGCTGTCAGGCGAATCACCCGATGACCCGCGGGGTGCTTGACCGTGGTGTCAACTTGAGCCTCGCCGTCCTGCTGCCAGCCAGGCGTCTCTTTGAGGATCTGATCGAGGACTTGGGCGTCGGCAATCTTCGGCCCGGTCCGGTGGCCCACGGTTGCATCGGCCAGCCATTCCCCGCGCTGGGTGACGAACTTCAAATGACGCTGCCCCTGGTGCATACCGACGTATTGCCAGTCCCGGGCGTGTTGCAACGAGTAGCCGGCCTTGGCGTCGTC
>JANWVS010000503.1 GCA_025056835.1 Gemmataceae bacterium
GCCCGCGTTACCCTCGCCGAGCGGGGCCAAAAGGAGACCTTGCGGCAACGCATTCGTCTGCTCGAACAATTAGGGCGGCATGGTGACGCCCCCGAACTCAACAACCAGTTCACTCCAGACAACGGGCGTTCGACCTTCGATCTCATGTTGGAAGCCAACGACTTGGTCGCCCAAGGCAAATTTCCTGAAGCGTGGACCATCGCACGTCGCGTAGCAGAAGAACGACCGACTTATTATCAGGCCTGGTTCGTGATGGGATATTCCGATTTCCAATTGGGACGATTGCCGGAAGCCGAAGCTTGCTTCTCAGTGTGCGTGGCGTTGCGTCCCGACTCGCCTTGGGCCCGATTCAATCGCGGGCTGATGAGAACACGCATGCAGAAATGGCAGGACGCCGAGCAGGATTTCAACCAAGCCCTCGACTTATGGCCGGATGATGCCGAGACCCTCTTGAATCGAGCGATTGTTCGCCGCGAACAGAATAATCTCGCTGGCGCGGAGGCCGATCTGACACGCGTGCTCGAACTGCCCGACCCTCCCTCGAAAGCCTATTTCCTCCGGGCCGATGTGCGCCGGCGGCGCGGTAACGACATCGGTGCCACCCAGGATTATGACCAAGGCATGACGATGCCGCCCACCGATGAAGCCAGCTGGATCGAGCGAGGATTGGCCCGACTCGAACGCGAACCCAAAGCAGCTCTAGATGATTTCAACGCGGCGTTGCAACTCAATCCCCGCTCGCGAGACGCCCTGCAAAACAAGGCCCACGTCCTGGCGGAACACCTCCATCAACTCGGCGAAGCCATCACCGTCCTCGATCGTCTGATTGAACTGTATCCTGATTTCCTGCTCGCCTACGGCAGCCGGGGCGTTTATCACGCCAGACTCGGTCACATCGAGGCGGCCCGACGCGACGCCGATTACTGCCTGAGCCGGGATCATTCTCCGTTCGGTTTGTACCAACAGGCCAGTTTACTCGCGCTTTTGGCTCGTCATGACCCTGCCATCACCGCCGAAGCTCTGCGCGTCTTCGAACAAGCTTTGCAAAGTGGATTCAACGATCTGGACCTGATTGACTCCGACAGCGATATCGACGCAATTCGTTCGCACCCGCAGTTTCGTCGCCTCATCGCCAGCGCCCGTCAGAAGCATCAACATGCACCGAAGAAGTGATCGTCTGCACGCTTGAGGATCGGTGGATCACTGATGGGAACGCGCCTCGCGGGTCCAGCTGGAGACCACCACATTGCTGAGAACATCGCTTTGTGTGGAGGGCTGCCACGACCATCAGGCCACAACACCGCTTGTTCAGAAGGGGAGAATGCGTTGCCGAACTTCGTGCAGGAGTCGATTCAGCGGTAGCAACTGACGCATTGGCAAAGGTTTTGCTCAAATGGTCTGTTTTTTTGGCGGATAACGCTCCGATTCGAATATCTCCTTGTAGGACGACCCCCAAGGGCATCGCCATGAAGCGATTCAAACGACTATCTCTCGAAACGCTTGAACACCGCGAATTGCCAGCAACCTTTGGCATTCCTTGGGCCGATCCCAACCGGATCACGGTCAGCTTTGCGCCGAGCGGAACTCCGATCGGGCAATCCACGAGTTCCTTGGAAACGCTTTTGGGTCCCAACCAGACGGAATGGCAAACGGAGATTCTGCGCGCCTTTCAAACGTGGGCCGTCCACGTCAACATCAACTTCGGATTGGTTCGCGACGAGGGCCTGTCTTTCATGAGCGGCGGCGCGTTCCAAGGTGACCTTCGGTTCGGCGACATTCGGATTGGCGCCGCCAGATTATCGTCCGATGTCTATGCCAATACAGCGCCTCCCAACACCTTCTCTGCCATGGCGGGCAACGTCGTGTTGAATACCTCCAAGGGCATTAACATCGGCGGCACCGGAGGGAAGGCCGACCTGTTCACGATCATGCTTCACGAGGCTGGCCACGCCCTCGGTATCGCCAATAGCCCCAACAAGACCTCGGTCATGTACGAGTCTTACGCAGGCCAGCGCAAAGGACTCGCCGCCGAAGACATCGCATCATTGCAACAACTCTATGGTGTCCGGTCCGCCGATCCTTTTGACCGAACTGCCGCGAACGACACACGGCAGACGGCGTCCGCACTGCCGTTTTATGGCATTGGCAGCCTCGGTGTTTTCGGCGCCGCCGGCGACATCACAACGATGTCCGACGTCGATTGGTACCAGTTCACGCCGGTTGCCGCCAACATGTCGGTACGCCTGCGCACCAATGGCGTCAGCCTCCTCACCGCTCAGGTCCGGATTGTTGATGCGCAGGGCCGAGAAATCGCCGCTGCCCGATCAGCAAACCCCTTGAATGGCGATCTATCCCTGTCCCTGACCAACCTCGACACGCGGTCGAAGTACTTCATCAGCGTGGCGGCCGAACGTACCGATGTCTTCGCAATCGGCGCTTATCAACTTGCCGTCGCGACCGACGCCGTGTTCAGTACCGTCAATTACGCGGCCAATCTTGACTACCTCTCGTTCACTCCACCGGAAAATCACACCAACAATACAATCTCCACGGCGACTCCGCTCCTCAGTCTCAGCTCTTCCGTGAACGCCAGAGTTGATGCGCTTGTTGTCGGCAAACTTCTCGACAGCACGGACGTCGACTTCTACTCCATCACTGCTCCCGCGAGCAGTTCCTCGGCTCCACTGGTCTTAGCCGTCTCTGTCTGGGGAACGGAAGGGCGCGTGATCAATCCAACGATGGAAGTGT
>JANWVS010000504.1 GCA_025056835.1 Gemmataceae bacterium
AGCAACAAGGCGGCAAGCAAGCCGACCAGTGCCGCCGCGTGGGCTGGGAATTTGCCCGAGGCCAACAGGGCCATCAGCAGAATCACCGGCACCGCCGCCACGAGCGTCGAGAGCCACAGATTGCCGAGAGGATCGTAGGTTTGTGTCCAGGTCATGAGAGCATTGTCGGTCGAGGCCGACTTTGCGGCCAATAGCAGCGATGATATTTCTCAACATCGCGCCAGCAACGTCGCGCTCGCAGCCGAGACACGACTAATGAGGAGGCGTCAGGCCGAAAGTGCTCAGGTTGCCGAGGAGGGATTCCAGGGGCAAGCCGATGACGTTGCTGAGGCTTCCCCCGCGTAGTTGCACATAAGGGTCATCATGCTCTTGGATGGCATACGCCCCAGAACAGCCTTCCCACTGGCGCGTGCGGAGATACGTGTCCAGCTCAACCGGCGACATGGCCTTGCAAAAGACGCGGCTCATTTCCTGCCAGCAGATTTGCAGATCATCGGGACGGCGCCAAAGAACGACGCCAGTCCATAATTCATGTTCTCGGCCGCCGAGCGTCGTCAGGATGCGGCGGGCGTCGGCTTCGTCGGCCGGTTTGCCGATGACTCGGCCGTCGAGCCAGCCGACGGTATCGGCTGCGAGGATCAAGGCCTGATCGAATCGATCGGCCACGGCGCGAGCTTTGAGCCAGGCCACGGACTGTACATAATGCCGCGGATCGGTGAAGCCGTCGCCGGTCGGTTCATCGATGTGGGCGGGATGTACCGTGAAGGGGATGCCGGTGCGTTCGAGGAGTTCGCGGCGCGCCGGCGAACCGCTGGCGAGGATCAAGCGGATTGGCGATGACGTAGGCATGTCAGTAAGAGGTCGTGCAGCGGTATCCAGAGTCGGTCGGGCGTCAATTCATCCATGCACTCGAGGCGGTCGCAGCGTTTCAAGTAACTGCCGCGACACCAGACCGACGTTGCCGCCGCGCCTGCGGCGTAGTGTCCATAAGGTCCGGTGCGTTCAACCAGGGTACAGGTATAGGGAGCGACCACCGGCCGGCCTAGCGCCACGGCCATGTGGAGCGGACCTGTGTCGTTGGCCAACATGACATCGGACTCGGCCAAAATAGCGGCGAGCTGCGGCAGGGTGGTTTTGCCGGTGAAATCGAGCACGTTGCCGCTCAGGTGGTTGACGGCCCGCCGCGTCAGCATGGTCTCATCGGCACTGCCCACGAAAATTGCCGTGCCGCCGAATTTGTCGAGTGCCCGTTGAACTAGTCGGGCGAAATGCTCCGGCGGCCAACGCTTCGTCGGCCAGCGCGCACCGACACCGATCGCCAGCCAGGGCCGCGGTTTTCCATCCAGGGCCGCCCGGGCCCAATGTTGTGCGTCGGCAGCCAACGGCAGCACAAATTGCTTGGCGCCCACGCCGGCACCCAGCGCCACTGCCACCCGCCAATAGCGATCGACCGCGTGCGCGACGCCATGACGGTCATCCACCCGGCGATTATAAAACAATCCAGCACCTTCCCGCGCCGACGCGAGTCCCACGCGCAGCTTGGCCCGGGTAGCGAACGTCATCAAACCGCTGCGCAACAGACCTTGCAGGTCAATCGCGCAATCAAATCGTTCCCGGCGCAATGCCCGCAGCAAGCGACCGAAACCTAGCGCTGCCGCCACGCAACCGCCGCGCCCTAGACTGCGATCGAAGGAGATGACGGCATCCAGGTGCGGATGGCCGCGGAGCAAGGGTTCGTACAGACGATTGACGACCCACGCGATGTGGGCCTTCGGAAACCGCTGCCTTAAGGCCGTGAGCACCGGCAGGCTGTGCATGATGTCGCCCAAGGCACTGGGCTTAATCAAGGCGATCCGACGGGGTTCGAAGTCCATTTCAAACCGTTCCTTGGATCAATGTGGATCACGGTGCGGCGTGGGACCAATCGCCGCCGCGCCGAATCCACGGCAGCAACGGGAGCATCAGTAACAAGATGACCGCACCGCAGACATAAGGGACTAGATGGTCGACCGTCATTTTGTACGCAGCCACGCCGAGAATGGGGCCTAAAATCCGGGCCATCGATGCCGCCGACTGGGTGACGCCGAGTACTTCCCCTTGGCGGTCGGCCTCGGTTCGTCGCGAAATCAAGGCGTTGGTCGACGGGGTCAGGAAGGCGAAACCGACGACGGCCAGCGTCGCACCCAAGAAAAATAGCGGCAGTAACGGTAGCGCAAAAGCACCTTCGGCGTGGCGGATGTTGGCACCGTGAGTCATGGCGCCGAGCACGGCAATGCCGCCGCCCATCAACGCGATGCCCCAGCCGATGAAGGTCGTCTCGTCGATTCGTCGGGCCAGTCGGCGGTAAAGAAATCCTTGGGTGAACACGAGCACACAGCCGACGTAGGCGAAAATCAACAGAGTTTGTCGTAGCTCAAAGCCCAAAGAGTCCTTGACCAAGAGCGATAGCGTGACTTCGAAAGCTCCGAATCCCAAGGTTGCCAAGAAAAAGGTGGCTACGACGGGACCAATCGCACGACTGGCCAGTGCCCAACGCACGGCCGAGAAGTCGATCCATCCACGTCGTAGCGGCGGAGCCGTTTCAAAATTCCGCGTCTCCGGCAACCATCCTATTCCCAAGAGCAGGGCCACGGCCGAGACCTCGCCGATGCA
The DNA here is from genome assembly GCA_025056835.1 of Gemmataceae bacterium. Taxonomy (GTDB): domain Bacteria; phylum Planctomycetota; class Planctomycetia; order Gemmatales; family Gemmataceae; genus JANWVS01. Next base: position 2,653 of record JANWVS010000504.1, read on the forward strand.
TCCTCCCACCGTGCCGAAGAAGAGGTGTTTGTACATGGCGGCCTTCGAGCCGAAATGCGCCAAGAGCGCCTCGTACC
>JANWVS010000505.1 GCA_025056835.1 Gemmataceae bacterium
GGAAGGGCTTGCGGCCGGTGAGCAATTCGTAAAACATGATGCCCATGGAATACAGGTCCGACTTGCCGGTCAGGTCGCGGGCCCCCTTGCACTGCTCGGGCGACATGTACGAGGCGGTGCCGAGGGTGGCATTGGCCGCGGTCAAGGCGGTGACATCCGTGTCCTTGGCGATGCCGAAATCGGTGAGCTTGACGGTGCCGTCGTGGAGGACCATCAGATTCGCGGGTTTGAGGTCGCGATGGATAATGCCTTGATCGTGGGAGTACTGCAAGGCGGCGCACAGTTGCTTGCCGATCGCGACGACATCTTCCCAGCCGAGCCGCTGCTTGCGCTCGAGAATGCGATCGAGCGACTCGCCTTCGACAAACTCCATGATGTAGAAGGGGGTCTTGTGCCAACGGCCGCTGCCGACATACTTGATGATGTTGGGATGGTCGAGTTGCTTGAGAATGGCGATTTCCCGCTCGAAGCGGGCCACGGCCTGTTCGTTGCCGGCCAACGAGGCGGCGATCAGCTTGATCGCCACGTATTTGCCGGTCTTTTCGTGGCTGGCGCGGTAGACCGTGCCCATGGCTCCCGCGCCGAGTTGTTTATCGACGAGAAACGGCCCCAATTTCTTGCCGACAAGCATGCGCTCATTGTAGCAACGGCGCCGCTGCCGCGCCGAGACGTCAGGCCGCGGGCTATTTCACCACGTTGAGCGCCAGCTTGGCATCGTGGACCACCGGCAGCGTGTCGTTGAACAGGGCCGTGATGCGCAGGTTCACGGTCAGGTTGGCACCGGCCTTGAGGTCGGCATCGGTGCTGAGCTTGAGCACCACTTCCTCAGCGCCCGGCGCGATGGTCGCCTCGGCCGCGCGGACCCCTTTGCTGCTCTTGGCATCGACCTCCACCTTGAAGCTGCCGGCGTAATCGTATTGGCGGCTGACTTTGATCGGCACCTCGATGGCGGCACCGGCCTTGACCTTCACGGCCGCGGCGGGCACCGTGACTTTGGCGAGTTGTCGCGGCACAATCGTCACGTCGATGGGCGGCGCCGCCTCGATCAGATTGCGCGGCGCTTTCGGATTGGGCTGCTGGTTCGGGTTGGGCGGCTGCGTCTGGCCGCGAAGCACCAGCGTGTAATTGCCCGGCAAGACCGTTCCTTTGCTGTCGAGGCTCACCTTGACTTCCTGGCCCGGGTTGACCGTTACCGGCTGCATGACCATCCCCACCGGCAGCGCCAACGCCGACAGCTGCACGGTCCCCTTAAAGTCCGGGGCCAACGGCGTCAGCTTCACGGGCACCGTGATCTTGTCTCCCTGAAGGACGGTGATCTTGGTGGTGTCCGCCGAGAGCCGGTACGGGGCCTTGTCGCGCAAGGCCAAGACCAGTTCGCGATCCAGGCGGCTGACCGTCGGCGTGTTCTGCTGTTGGTTGGGCAATGGCAACGACCAGGTGATCGACGCCGGCCGCACGGCCCGCGTCACCGTCTTGCCGTCGATCTTGGCCGTGGCTACCAGCTCGACCGGCCCGGCAAACGGGGCAGCCTCCGCCGCGGCACTAACGACGATGGCCGCTTGCTTTTGGTTGCCCGCCACCACCTGGGGCCGCACCGTGATGCCCGGCGGCAGCTTCGCCCCGGCCAGCGTCACGTCGCCGGTAAACCCACCCAGGCGCTGGACCAACACGGTCAGCGCTTGGTTCCCCCCCTGCCCCAGGTTGACCGCCTCGGCGGTGGACGTCGTGGCCGGCATGACGACGACTCGGAAGTCGGGCTGCTCGGGCGCGATGCGGATCGCGTAAAGAAAACGAGTGCCGTACCAGTTCGTCGCGTCTTTGCTCACCACCAGCAGCGTATAGTCGCCGTCTTCCGGGACCGTGAAGCGATAGCGGGGCGGATCGTCGCTGCGATTGAAGAAGGTCGGCGCCAGCACGTCCGGGTTGTCGTCGAGGTCGATGAGCTTGTCGCCCTTGGCGTTGTACAGGGTGAACTGCACGTCCATCGCCGCGCCGAGACGGTCGGCAAAGGCCTCGATGCCGAGCACCTGCCCCTTCCGGGCTTGGAAGCGATAATAGTCGCGATCGTCGCGGCGATCGACCCGGCCGGCAATCTCGCACGGCACCGGCACGACCTGGGCCTTGCTGGGGGCGTCGTTGGCTTCGGCGTCCAAGACGACCGGGGCTTGGGCCACACCGAGCAGATAGGGATTCGACACGCCGGCCCCGTTCTTGACGCGGTATTCGAAGCCGTCGAGCAAGCCCGACAGCGGAGGCACATAGCCGGTGTACGCCAGGCGCGTTGCCTGCTCGCCGGCGGGGGCCTTGACGACGGCGAGCAGTTTTTCCAGCGGCCGATCGTCGAAGGTCATTTTCGGATCGAGCACGCCGCCGGGCAGGTTCCGGCCGTAGATCGTCACTTGAGCTTCTTGGCCCGCTTCCACGACCGGGGGATGGATGGCATCGATCCACGGCGCGGTGCCGATGGTCAGGCGATAGAAGTAATCCGGTCCGCCTTGGGTGTATGTGAAACAGCAGACGCGGACGAAGTATTCGCCGTCTTCGGGGAGTGTGGCATCGCAGACCGCGTCGTTGCCGGAGTAATTGCGATTGTAGGCGAGCCGTTTGCCGACGCCGTTGGCCAGGGCGACGATCTGGACTTCGGCGGGCAGCTTGCTGTCGATGCTGCTGGTCAGGCAGCTGGCGACCACGCGTTGGCCCTTCTTGCCGAGAAAGGAATAATAATC
>JANWVS010000506.1 GCA_025056835.1 Gemmataceae bacterium
GAAACCATGACCGACCGTCGGCGCTGGCTTGGCGCCTGGCTGTGGGCGGCGCTTGCGCTAACACTGGCCCAGTCGGGCCACACGCAACCGGCGCCGCGCATTGTCCCCCGTCTGGAACCGATCGCCGAAACCAAGTTGCTCATGACTGGCTTGGCCCACGCCAATTTGAAAGGCCTGGAGCGATCCTTGGTGCAGCAGCCCGCCGACCCATCGACCTGGACGTTTGCCCGCAGCCAAGCGCTGCTGATCGCCGAGGCCGCAAACTTGTTCATGCTGCGGCCGCCACCCAAAGAAGGACAGTACGTTTGGTTCGAAAAGGCCATGACCTTGCGCAGCCGCGCAGCGGAACTGGCGCAGGCCCTCGCCGCCAAGGACTACGACCGGGCCCGCACAGGGCTTTCGCTCGTGGCCGACGGCTGCAACCGTTGCCACGACACATTTCGAGTTCCCGTGCAGATCGAGCTATTTGTCGAAGGCATGCCCTGAACGGCCTGTTGGAACGCCGGTCGCGACAGAGCGCGCCGAATTCGCCGGAGCAACACGCGGCCGAGCGTGCTGCCCATGAGCCTTGCCTTTTCCCAGCGCGTCAAGATCGGCCGTTGTCGCCAGACGTCGTATCCCTGGGCTTCGATCTTGGCCAGGATCGCCAGGCCGCCGCGGGCGAAAAGCTCGACATCTACCTGGACGGCGCTGGGTACGAGCGGTACGAGGGCCAACCCTTCCTCGAACAGTTGCCGAGCACGGCCGACTTCAAAGCGGAGCAGTTCCGCGAAGGCCGGGGTGAAACGACGTGCCGCTAAGTCGGCATCGCTGTAACCGAAGCGGCGCCGGTCTTCCGCGGGCAAATAGACCCGGCCGATCGCAAAATCGCGGGCCACGTCTTGCCAGAAATTCGCCAACTGCAAGCCGGTGCAAATCCGATCGGCCAAGGCGGCCCGCCGCTCGTCGAAGCATTCACACAAATACAGCACGAGCCGACCGACCGGGTTGGCCGAGTACCGGCAATAGTCGAGTAACTGGGAGTACGTCTCATAGTGTCGGATGCGTTGGTCTTGCTCAAAGGCGGCGATCAGGTCGAGAAAGGGTTGCGGCGGTATGGCAAAGCGACGAATGGTCTGCTGCAAGGCAATGAAGATGGGGTGCTTCGGCTTGCCGTCATAGCACTGGAGCAATTCCGCGCGCCACCAGGCCAGCAGTTTCAGCGCTTCCGCGCCGCCTGCGGTCTCATCGCCGAGGTCGTCAGCCCAGCGACAGTACGCATACACGTTGCAAAAATGTTGCCGCAGCCGTCGCGGTAGGAACAACGTCGCGACCGCGAAGTTCTCGTAGTGCGCTTGGGCAAGCCGGCGGCAATAGGCCTGCGCCCGCGCCAAGGGCCACGGCCTGCCGTTGGTCCAAGGGCCAAGACGAGCCAACTCCATTGCGAAGTCCTGGGCCATGCGGTGATTGTACGGGACGGCCGGCGATTCGGTCCGGCCTAGTTGACGCGCCCTTGGCCGTGACCTATGCTTGAACGGCTTCGCCGAACGGGATTATCATTATGATTGCTAAACATCTTACAACTTCCGTGCCGCGGTCGGCACCGCCGTCGTCGGCGCCGACTCCAGAATCTGCGACGTTCTTTAACCGCCGCGTGACAATTCGTTATCCCGCCAGTGCTGCCGTCTTGACCGGCATCGCTCGCAAACCGCAATCGCTCTTCGTGAAAGCTCGGATCCACGACATTTCCCAAGGAGGGATCGCCCTGGTCTTAAAACATCCGCCAAAGATTGGCGAAACCATTTACTTGCAATTGACCAATCGCATTCTCGAATTCACGTTCGATTTGGCAGCGGTAGTGCGTCACGTGACGCCGACACCAACCGGCTCGTACATCGTTGGTTTGGCCTTTGACGAGCAATTGACTCTGGCGGAACTGGCGGCTTTGCTGTAGTTTCGAGACGTCCGTCGGAGTCGTTGCCCGGCAGGGTTGGCGTCGCCGAGCCTGTGCGCTTTGTTCCTTGCCTCGGCGGCCGGCGGCGCAGGTTCACTTAGGACTCGAGATCCCCAGGTCCTTTTCGAGCCGGTCGAGCGTCTGTTGAAGTTGTTGGCGGCGCTGGATGAGTTTTTCGGCTTCCTCGACGGCTTCGGCCCACTGCGGCTGAAGATACGACTTTTCGAACTGGATGCGGGCCTGCGTCTGTGCTTCCATTTCCAAGAGGTCGAGCAGGCCGATTCGGACCTTGTTTCCTGCGTCGTCGACGCCGCCGAGCAGCTTCGTGATTTCCTTTTCTTTTCGGGTCCAGTCGCGCAGTTCTTCCGTGAGGTCGGCAATTTCTTTGTCGAGGCCCTTGGCCACCATGCGGCGTTTGACCAGGGCGGCTTCTAACTCGGCCTCAGTCAGGTCCTTGATCGACTTGCCTTTTAGCTCCTTGAGCTCGGCCAAGCCGAGGATTTCTTCGTACTGAGCCAGCGACTTGTCGATGTCGTCTAACTTCTTGTCTTCGAAGGCGGGCCGGCCGGTGCGCTTGGGGGCGGGCGTTGTAAGCACTTGGGCACCGTTGACGAACTTGATCTCTTTGACCTCCTGAGGCCCTGTACCCTGGCGGAGCCGTTGCAGCTCGGCACGGTAGAAAAGGTGATTATCCGCATAACGGTCCATGGCATCGTAAAGGTCGTCTTGGGCTTTCTTGATCGGGGCCAGGGCCGTGTCGCGGGCCCGAATTGCTTCGGCTACGGCGGCGAT
>JANWVS010000507.1 GCA_025056835.1 Gemmataceae bacterium
CATGCCGCACCACGCCACCATCGACGACGTCAAAAAGGCTTACGATCTCAGCTGGCGTTTGTGCCTTAAGGCCAATGCTCTTTACCGCGACGGCTCCAAGCTCAGCCAACCGCTCAACACGGTTGCCGACGTCGGCGACGAGCCAACCATTGTCGAGGAAGCCAAACCCGAAGCCGTCAAGACCGCCGAAAAAATCATCTACCGCTACATTGCCAAGCGCCGCCGTCTCCCCGACCGCCGGGCCGGCTATACGCAAAAAGCCCGCATCGGCAACCACAAGCTTTATCTGCGCACCGGCGAGTACGAGGATGGCACGCTCGGTGAAATTTTCATCGACATGCACAAGGAAGGCGCCGCCTTCCGCTCCATGACCAACTGCTTCGCCATCGCTGTCAGTCTCGGCCTGCAGCATGGCGTGCCGTTGGACGAGTTCGTGGATGCCTTTCTCTTCACGCGCTTCGAGCCTAACGGCATCGTCACGGGTAATCCTCACATCAAAATGACGACTTCGTTGATCGACTATATCTTCCGCGAACTGGCGATTTCGTACCTCGGCCGTCACGACCTAGCCCATGTCTCGCCCGAGGATCTCCGCGGTGACTCGCTCCACCGTGCCGATGAGGACGACCTGGACCAGGTCGACGAATCGCCTTATCCTCTTTTCGAGCAAACCGCCAAGCCACGCGAACAACCGGCTTTCACGATCCCGCGCACCGGTCACTTGCAACCGTTCGGTGACGGCGGCAACCGATCACGCCCCGCCGGCGGCAACAATGGCAACGGCGGCCGACACCTGCCCACCGCAGGCACTGCCGTGCATAGCGCCTCGTCCTCTGCGGTCGCCGAACGGGTACGCCTCGCCCGCCTCAAAGGCTACGAAGGCGATCCATGCCCCGAATGCGGCCAACTCACCATGATCCGCAACGGCGCTTGCCTCAAATGTGACACCTGTGGCGCCACCAGCGGTTGTAGCTGAAGTTGCCTTATCGCGCGATCGCTGGGCGCTACCACGAACGGCTTGTCTGTTGCCAATTTTGGCGCGGACGAACCGGCTGATCCGTGTCAGTGTCGTGGGATCGACGGCGCTATCAACGTCGGCGCGGGGAATGCGCCGTCGTGGCCGTTGCATGTCAGCCCAAAGCTGTCAGATCAAGCGAACAATTGCCGAATTGGCTCCGCGTCCACGAGGCGGATCGGTCGACCATCGGGTCCCGGCATCTTTGTGGTATCAAGGTTGATGCCCATGCCGTGGTAAATGGAGGCTAAGACCTGCGGAGGCTCCACGGGGCTGTCCTTGGGTTGGGAGCCGATGCGGTCGGTGGCACCGATCACCTGGCCGCCGCGAATGTTGCCGCCCACCAGGAAGTTAGTCCAAGCGTTTGGATAATGATCACGGCCGCCGCGAGCGTTGAGGTGGGGGGTCCGTCCGAACTCACTGAGAACGGCAACGACCGTGTCCTGCAACATGCCGCGCTGGTCCAGGTCGTCGATCAGTGCAGTGAAGGCCCAGTCGAATTGCGGACACAGGTGGCGCTCGTAATCAAGGTACGTGCTATTTAGGCCGCCTCCGTCGGCGTGCATGTCCCAGCAAGAAATGCCGAAGACGGTTGTGAAATGATTAACTGTGACGCAGCGAACACCGGCCTCGATGAGTCGGCGAGCCAGCAAACAGCTTTGGCCGAAGGTATTGCGACCGTAACGGTCGCGGAGGCGGGCCGGTTCCTTGCTCAGGTCGAAGGCCTGTTTAGCGCGTGGCGAGGTCAGTAGACGGCCAACGTGCTCATGGGGATTGTCGTACCCCTGGGCGGCGCGTGTTTCGTTGCGGCGCTCGAACTGGTCGAGCTGCGCGAGCAGAGGTCTGTGAGCGTCAAGGCACGCGGCAGGCGTGCTGAGGGGGGGTAGCAGGACGCCGACTGTGAAGTCGCGAGCTGCCGGATCGGCGCCAACAAAAAACGGCTCGTGAGCGCCGCCGAGGTGCGCCGCTGTCTGACCGTGCAGGTTACCGGTCCCGGTGTTGCCGATTGGGCCGGGAACGATGACGTTGGCGGGCAGTTCGCTGCGTTGGCCGAACAGGTAGGAGACGACGCTGCCGAAGTAGGGTTTGAGGTTGTCGGCGGTAAAGTCGTGGCCGGTCATCATCCAGCGTTGGCCGCTCTCATGAGTGGCGCCGGTGCGATGGTGCAGGCTCCGGATGAGGGCAACCTTGTTCATCATCCGGGCCATGAGCGGAAAATGTTCGCAAATCCGCACGCCGATGACGTCGGTCTGAATCGGACGAAACTTCCCCCGAACATTCTCCGGGGCATCGGGCTTCATGTCCCACGTGTCGAGGTGGCCCGGGGAACCGACAAGAAACAGGGTGATGAGGTTGCGGATCCGACCATGGCGCTCCTGTACGGCGCCGACCGCCTCGAGGCCAAGCATATTGTGCAAGCTGAAACCGGCCATGCCGCCGGCGCCGATTTGCAAAAACCCGCGACGAGTGACGCCGTGGCCCCGGCACAATGGAAGTCTAACACTGCCGACGGTCAGCATGACAGGAACCCCGTGGGAAGGAAAGCGGTGGATCAAATCGTATAGGAAACGACGTTGGAAATATCGATGAAGCGACTGTGGATGAATTCCCCCTGTGAATTCTTGGCGCAGTTTACGTACTTCCACATTTGCAGTACGATTTCATAGGTGCCCGGCGTCGAATCGGGATGTTCGTACCATGTGTCG
>JANWVS010000508.1 GCA_025056835.1 Gemmataceae bacterium
GGGGAACTGCCTATGGCGTGACCGGTTTCGTCGATAATGACAGCGCCGAGGTCTTGTTCCGGCGGCAAGCCAGGAGCCGTCGTCATGATGACGAACCGCCGTTCGACACAACCGCCAAGGAGGCCCGTGACAACGGCGGCCAAGAGTCCCGGAAGCCGGCCCAGAAATTTCATGACGGGCCTAATACCATGCTGCACTCGCTACGTCAACCCTGTTTTCAGTAAGACACCAGGGCTGTTGATTGTACCATCGGTCCATTTGCGTCGGTCGTGAACCAGTTCGGCTCGTTCGAAAAATAACGAATGGCGCCACCGGCGAACGGCCCAGCCGGCGGTCCCTGGTATGAACTCTTTCCCGTTGTCCTGAGCTAGAAAAATGCTATGGTCGGCGGCGCGGCGCCGCAGCAGGCCGAGGCCGGTGGGGCGGCTGTCGGCGCCTCCGGAGGTCGGAGCAGGCGCGACGTCACAATGTCTTTCGCGATTCGAGGCTCAGTATGCGAACTTGGGAAGAATGTCGGGCCTTTTTTTCCCAGTTTCGCGAACAATATCACACGACGGGTTCGATCCTACCTTCGAGCCGAGCCTTGGCACGTGCGCTGACTCGGCCGCTGCGAGCATCCAAGCCGCCGCGGCGCATTCTGGAAGTCGGCCCCGGCACCGGTGCCGTCACCCGGGAAATCGTGCGTTGTTTGCGACCCGGCGATCAGCTCGACATTGTTGAGATCAACCCAAAATTCGCGGCCATCGTCGAGCAGCGTTTTGCCCACGAGAAAGACTTTCATGCGAAACGGGGCTTGGTACGCATCATTTGTGCACCGATCCAGCAGCTGCCGGGCGCGGCCTGGTATGACTTCATGATCTCCGGCATTCCTCTCAACAACTTCTCGCTCGAGCTTGTCGACAGCATCTTTCAAAGCTACCAACGCCTGCTCCAACCGGAAGGCGTGCTCTCGTACTTCGAGTACCTCGCTATTCGACAAATGAAAATGGCCTTCGCCGACGCCGAGGAACGACGCCGTTTGCAAGCGCTCAGCGACTATCTCGGCCGCAAAATTCGCCGCTATCAGTTCGCGGCCGATGTCGTGCTGCTCAACATTCCGCCGGCGGTAGCTCGGCATTTTTGCTTCGCTCCCTCCGGTGTCAATCCCGACGAAAGGAGTCGTTGATGAATCCCTGCCTGATCTTGGTCTTGGCCGTGATGATGTTCTGTGATTGCAGTTGGCCCGGGAGCGCCGCGTCCTGGGGAGCGGGGTTGTCGAGCGTCCAACGGCTGCTGCCGGCGAAGTCGCTCTCGGTTGAACGATTGTCGCCGGCTGAAAATCATGACAAGCGCCGCCGGTTGGAGATGCTCCGCTCAACCGAGCCGTTGGACCTCTTGCAACGAAGTCATTAAAGCATCGCCGGGACGAGTGAGCGGACCGGTCTCCGGGTGAACTTTTGCAATGCCCTTTGCTTGCAAGAGTTGGCCCTCGAAAATATGCTGCGAGGGGAGACTCTGCGAGGCTTGGCGATGTGGGACGTCGAATTGCCGCGTGACGACGTGCTCGCCGTCGTGGACCGGGCAGTCGCCGAGTTGTTGGCCGCGGCCCGCATCCACGAACCGCCGGTCGATTGCCTAGCCTTGGCCCAAGGCCACCTCGGCATCCGAGTAGTGCTCGACCATCAACAGCCGCAGCGAGGACGAGCGCAGCGTGCGGCCCGGCAGCGCCACATCTTCCTTCGGCCGGAACCACGCGAAGAACGCCACCAATGGACCGTCGCCCACGAAATCGGCGAATATGTCAAGCCCAACCTGCTCGCAGCGTTGGGGATCGAGCCGACAGCGGCTCGGGCCATGATGGGCGAATCTTTGGCAAACCTGTTCGCCCATCGTTTGTTGGTGCCAACGCCATGGTTCGGCGCCGACGCCCCGGCGTGCGGCTTTGATCTTCTTCAACTCAAAGAACGTTATCGCACGGCCAGTCATGAAGTTTTGGCTCTGCGATTTCTCGACCTGCCGACGCCATGCGTCGTTACGATCGTGGACAACGGCGCGATCTATCGCCGCCGCAGCAACGCCTGGCGCGTCCGCCGTCACCTAGCGCCGGTCGAGAGCCGATGCCAGCTGCGCGTTCACACCCGGGGTGAACCGTGCAGGCTGGCCGCTGACGGCTGGACCGTGCAAGGTTGGCCCGTCCATCAGCTCGGTTGGAAGCGCGAGATCCTGCGAAGCGTGATCGAGGGCGATTCGTGACGCAACACGGCGACCGAGCAGATCGCTGACGCCACGGCGCAGGCGCCGCGCCGGGGTGACCGGCCGAGCCGCTCGACCTTGGAACAGTAAATCCATGGAACTAAGCTACAGCATGAGTCGAACCGCTACAGGAGTGAAGCATGACACGATACCGCGCGTGGTTGTTGTGCGTTGGCGTGCTGGCTGCGTGGCTGATGCCGGCCGAACAGGCATCGGCCCAAGGCACCGGCGCGAAGAAAAACGAAGGCCAATGGACCAAGGGAAACGAGCCTGGGAAAAAATCGGCGACGCACAAAGTCGAGAAAAAACCTTTTAAGATTGAAGTTGTTGTCAAATCAGTCCTGGAGCCGGCGATCACGAAGCCGATCATTCATCGGCCTGAGCTGTTGCAGAACGTGCCGTACTCGCCGGGGCCAATGACGATTCGCACAATGGTCGAACATGGCGCCGTCGTCCGCTCGGGAGACATTTTGGCGACGTTC
>JANWVS010000509.1 GCA_025056835.1 Gemmataceae bacterium
TCCTCGATTTCACTGGCTTCTTTCAGATCCACGCCCTGCCGGGCTATCCCCATCTGCGCGATCCGCAATTCGCCCCGCAGCCGGTGCCGGAATTCGCCATGGCCTCCAACATCTTTGCTGCGATCAAGGCTCGCGACATTCTTGTCCACCATCCTTACGAGACTTTCGCACCGGTCGTGGAATTCATCGAATCGGCGGCGGTCGACGAGCGTGTGCTCGCCATCAAACAAACGCTCTACCGCACCAGCAGCGATTCGCCCATTGTAAAGGCCTTGCAGCGCGCCGCGGACAATGGTAAGTCGGTCACTGCCGTGATCGAATTAAAGGCCCGTCTCGACGAGGAACGCAACATCCTGTGGGCGAGGGAATTGGAAAAAGCGGGCGTTCACGTCGTCTACGGCTTCGTCGGCCTGAAGACGCACTGTAAAGTGGCCCTCGTCGTGCGCCGTGAAGACGACGGCATTCGCCGCTATGTTCACCTCGCCACCGGCAACTACAATCCGCAGACGGCGCGGATCTATACCGATCTCGGCTTCTTCACCTGCCGCAACGATTACGCCGACGACGTCTCAGCCTTGTTCAACTATCTGACCGGCTACAGCGAATTGCCCCAATGGCGCAAGTTAATCGTCGCCCCCAGCCGATTGCAGTCGTTCATGATCGAACGTATCCATCAGGAGATCACGTTCCAGCAAGCCGGCAAGACCGGCAGGATTATTGCGAAAATCAACGGCTTGCTTGAACCGACCGTGATTCAGGCGCTGTATCGGGCCAGCCAAGCCGGGGTGAAGATCGACCTCATTTGCCGGGGCGTTTGTGCCCTGCGACCGCAGCTGCCGGGCATCAGCGAAAACATCCGCGTCATCTCCATCGTGGACCGTTTCCTGGAACACAGCCGAGTCTTTTACTTCCACAACGGCGGCGATCCGCTCGTTTACATCGGCTCGGCCGATTGGATGGATCGCAATTTGAGCCGTCGCGTCGAAGTCGTTTTTCCCATCGAAACGCCCGAGTTAAAAAACCGGCTGATCAACGAAGTCCTGGCGACATGCCTGGCGGACAATGTCAAGGCGCGTGAGCTATTGCCCGACGGCGGTTATCGCCGCGTTGTCCGTGAACCGGGCAAGCCGCCGTTGCGGAGCCAAGAACGCTTTCTGGAGATCGCGGCGCAAAATACGCAACGCCGCTTGATGGAAGCCGCCCAGCCGTCGATACCCAGCCTGATCGTCAAGCCGGTACGGGCCAAGCGCCGCCGCCAGGTCAAACAGGGTTAACGATGCCGGCGCGGGACGGCAGCCGTTGCCGGCCGCATCTTGCTACGATGATGAGTAGCTGGCGTCGATCTCCCAGCTTTTGTTGACTTCCTGGCTCTCTGGGACCTGCAACCATGCACCGACCGCGCACTCTGGCCGAACTTCGCGCTTCCGGCTGGCAACCCTGTTCTGTCAAGGAGGAAATGCGCCGCAATCTTATTCGCAAATTGAAAGCCGGCGAACCTTTGTTCGAGGGAATTATCGGCTACGACGATACCGTCGTGCCGCAGGTGCAGAATGCCATTCTCTCCAAACACGACATGCTTTTCCTGGGGCTGCGCGGTCAGGCCAAAACCCGAATGTTGCGGCAGCTCGTTCGTTTGCTCGACGACGCCATTCCGATCGTCGCCGGCAGCGAGGTCAACGACGACCCCTACCGGCCCTTGAGCCGTTATGCCAAGGACCTCATCGCCAAACACCAGGGCGACACGCCGATCGATTGGATCGGCCGCGACCAACGCTATCACGAGAAGCTGGCGACGCCCGACGTCACCATCGCCGACCTGATCGGTGAAATCGACATGATTAAACATGCCGAGGGACGTTACCTCTCCAACGAGCTGACGATGCACTTCGGCCTGATCCCACGGAGTAATCGCGGCATCTTCTGTATGAATGAATTGCCCGACCTGGCCGCGAAAATCCAAGTCGGCTTGTTCAACGTCCTGGAGGAGCGCGACATCCAGATCCGCGGCTACCCCGTGCGGCTGGAACTGGACTTGTGCCTCGTGTTCAGCGCCAACCCGGAAGATTACACAAACCGCGGCCGCATTGTTACTCCGCTCAAGGATCGCATCGGCAGCGTGATTCGCACGCATTATCCGCTGACCCGCGCCGTCGGTATCGCCATCACCGAGGCCAATGCCTGGATCGACCGAACGGTTGCGCCGCTGCCGGAAGGGGAAGCCGTGGGCATCAAAGTGCTGATTCCCCAGTTCATGAAAGAAATCCTCGAAGAGATGGCCCGTCTGGCCCGTTCCAGCCCGGCGATCAATCAACAATCGGGCGTGAGCGTGCGGATGTCGATTGCCAATTTGGAAAACATGGTCAGCAACGCCGAGCGCCGCGGCCTGCTCTTGGGTGAAAATCCCACCGTGCCACGCATCAGCGACCTCACCTACCTCGCCGCGAGTACCCGCGGCAAGATCGAGTTGAACTTGACCGAAGACGACGGCCAGGAAGACAAAATCATTGCCAAGCTGCTCGGCGAGGCCGTCAAAAACGTTTTCGAACAGTATTTCGAGCCGAAACAGTTTCGCAGCTTGGTGGAATGGTTCGAGAGCGGCAAATCGTTCGCGACCGGCGATCGCTTGCCGACGAAGGATTACGTTCGCCGCGTCCAGGAAATTCCGCCGTTGCGCAAGGAAATCGCTGCTGGTTTACAGCGCCCGGAGC
>JANWVS010000050.1 GCA_025056835.1 Gemmataceae bacterium
TTTTAGCGCGGCCTCGGTTCGTGTCAAACCGCAGCAGTTCGTTCCTTGTGGGCAAGGCCGGTCGACCGGCGAATCTGAGCAACAAACTCCGCTCAAGTAAGCGAGCCAAGGCCGCAAAATAATCAGGGGCCGCCGACGGCGACATCGACGGCCCAACGGCAAGTCGCGGTTTGAAGGGCGAAACAGCTCAGCGCGGGCCTTGATTCCCGCCGCCGGTTGGCATGCTCACACCGCCAGAGTCGCCGGAGGCGGCGCGGCGCAGTTCCTGGAGGCGTTCGCGCCAGGCGTTGAATTGAGTGAGGCGTTCGGCGCCGCCGGGGGTGTTTTCGTCGCTGTCGGTGCGGGAGCTTCGCGCCAGCAGTTTGCCATCAGGCCCCAGCACGAGGATATCGACGGCACATTGATCGGCCACGAGGTTTTCGCGGCTGCCATCCCGTTTTTCCAGCACATAGCCGGCTTTCTTGCCCCCTTCGAAATCGACGACAATCGTCGGCGGGGACGACATCAGGTTGACCGGGATGCCCGAGGAAATCAAGGCGTCTTTCGGTTGGCCGGCCTTCGGACGCGACTTGGCCACTTGCGACGACAGAGCGATCTCGAACATTTGCAGGGTGTCTTTCCATTGCGGGACTTCGACCATGATCCCGTAGCGGCCGAGGAGATCGCCGCGGCGTACGTAGAGCCGTTCGGCAATGGCCCAATCGCCGATATGGTAGACGGTGCCGCCGTCATCGGTGACAGAGTCCAGCCATTGGTGGACCTGGACGGGGGTGGTTTCGGGGCGAGCCGTTGAGGGCGGTGGGAAAGCGTCGGCGCCCCCCTTGATCTTCGGATCAGGCGTCACGTCGACCGCATACCAGGCAAAGTCGGTGGGGATCGAAAATTCTGGGGTGATCGTCCAGCCTTTGGACGCGGGGTCTTTCCAGTCGGTAAGTTCTTTCTGGTCGGCCAGCGCTTGAAAGGCCACTTCGCTCTTTTTGTTGTAGTTCGGATTGGCGAAGCGGACGCGGTAGGCATAGCGGTAGGTCTTGCCGGGTTGCACGTCCGGATCGAAGAAGCGGATCACGGCGTCGTGCAACTGGATGCGTGGGGCGGTGGAGACCTCCGGTTTGCTGGTGTCGCTGCCGCTTTCATTGCCGGTGCCGCCGGGAGCGACGCCGGGCGGTGAAGAACCAGGAACAGTGCCCGTCACGGGGTCGAACATGGCGTCCCATCCCCAGCTGCCCGCCGAACCCATCATTCCCATGCCGCTGCCGACGAATTGTCCGCCGGTGGGGCCGAGCGATCCGGCTCCCGGACCTTTCGTCGCGGTGTCGGACGTCGGCGGCAGAGCAAGAGGATGGAGCAAGGTGTCGGGGAAGTACCGGTCGGTGAATTTGTCTTGAAACTCTTTGGCCAGATTTTTCCAAGGCACCTGTTTGACGGTGCCGCCGGTGGCAACGGTACCGCCGCCGGCGGGCTGACTCTCTCCCGGTTTGCCGCTTTTGCCGGGCATTTGCAGCCCCGTGGCGGCACCTTTGGGAGTGAAGTTCGGTTGGCCGCCCGGGATGGCACCAACTGGTTTGCCGCCGTCGTCGGCGGTGGTTACATCTTTGTTGATTTCGACGCCGCTGAGGTCGATCTTGGCATATTGGCGGTTGGCCAACAACGGCAGCGGCATGACCATGCCGGGGAAGACATGAGCCGCCATGCTTTTCGGTTCGTTTTCGTCGACGAGCATCTCGCGCAGCATGGTTTTCAACGACGCGGCGCAGCTCATTCTTCCGGTCTTGTCGTCGAACTTCACCAACGGTTGCCAGTCGGTGGCGGGCTGGCCGTTGGGTAAGATTTCCACGCGCATCACTTCGATGCCGGTCGGTTGGGGCAACTCACTGCGGTGCGTCAGCAGTTCGTCGACCGAGACATAGCGCAGCGCCTTGCGAAATTCTTCAAGCTGGTCGCGCATGGGAAACAGTCCTGTGTAGACGAGCATGCGGACAGGCTTGACATCCTTCAGCAAATTGGTGAGGCCGCCGCCGGCGCCGCCTTGCGGCATGCCGACGCCGCCCTTGGGGCCGCCGGCCGACATCCCCGGTGCTCCCCCGGGAGGAGTCCCAGGCCCAAACCCGCCGATGCCGGAACCGCCGCCCTCCAGGACCCAGGCTTTCTTGCCGGCCACGTCGATCCGCCAGCAGTAGTACAGGCCGCGGATGTAATCGGCATGGTACCACTTGTCCTGGTCGTTACGCACGGCGGCGTAGGGTTGCAGGACCTTGGGATTGCTCTTTTTGCTGGAAACGCGATCCGGCAGCGGAAACAGCGGGACGAAGGAGTAATTCGACGGCATGAAGTACCATCGGTACTGTTCCGGGTCGATCGGCGGCGGCAGTTGATCGTCCGGCAGGTCGGCGCTGTTGATGGCCGCGCGCAATCGCTGCGCTCCTTCGGCAATTTCTTTTTCCCACGGCCGGCCGGCATCCGATCCGCCCGAGGTCAGACCGGTGTGCATCGCCAGGCCGACGACCAACACCATCAGTGCCAAGCAGACAATCAAGCCGACCTTTTCGCCCTTCTCGAAAAGATACTGCTTGACGCTGGACATGTCGATTTGAAACTTGGCCATGGTCAGCTCCCACGGACAATGGGCCTCCCGGAGGGAGGAATGCCATTACTTGGTTTCGCCGGTGTTTTTACGTTTCGGGTATCGTTCGTACAGGGTCATGATGCCGTAAATGACCAATTCGACGTTGTTCTCGATTTCTTCGGTCGGAGCGGTGCTGGCGGCGCTCGAGCCGGTTTGCCCCGGATTGAATCCGGTCGCCGGGGCGCTGGTGCCGGGGAAATTGATGCCTTTGGGAGGACCGCCGCCGCTGCCTTCGGGTCGTGGGCCGCCTCCGGTCACGGCTCCCGGCGGCGGGCCGAGGCTGGAGCCGCCTCCCTTCGGTCCGACGGCGCCCATGGGACCAAAGCTGGGCAGCGATGATCCTTCGCTGCCGCCGCTCGAACCGCTGGACGAGGCAACCGCCAAGGCCGCCGGCTGAAGGCTGCCCGAATAGCGATTGACCAGCACTTGCGTCATCAAGAAGCGCAGCTTGGAGTTGTTAAAAGCGGTCAACACGCGATTGATATGGTCTTGATCGACAATCATGGCGATGGCCACCGGCACGCGGCGGGATTGGTCGGAGACTTCCAAGTACCGATCCTTCAACACGCCGTTGGGGCCGTAGTTCAGCTCCACCGCGGTGCCGCCGGTGTTGCCGCCGGGAATGATGCCCCCGCTGCCGCGCGGTCCGCCGGCGCTGCCGCCGACGCCCGGTCCTAAACTGGTCTGTCCGGGCGTCACGCCGGGAGGTCCCGAGGCATCGTCCTTCTTCTCTTCCTTTTTCTCCTCGCGATATGGCTTCGAGCCCTCGGGGAAGGTGCGATGGCTGTGCGCCACGTCGCCGGCAGCGGCCCCGATCGCGATCTGATCGATGCGTTTGACGGCGGCGGTTTCCCACGTCAGCACCTGCTCCACTTCATAAATGCCGGTCCGCGGTATCCCGGATTTTTCCAGGGGAAATTCCTTCGTGACCGAGTCCTTCGGGTCGCCACGGGGATTGAGCGGCTCGGACTCCAGCCGCACGACCTGCGTGGCCAATTGCCGATTGTCCGACTTGCTCAAGCGAATTCGAAAGGCGACATCCGCTTTCTGCCGGCGGTCGAGCTGATTCTTGATCGTGACGGCGAGCTTGGCATCGCCCACCCAGGCCACGGTGACGAGATAATACGGGTTGTAGAAGACCGCCGGCTTGGTGCGATCCTCGGCGTGGGGGTTGACGTAAATCGGTTTGCCGGTCGCCGGGTCGTCGCCGACCTTGCAGCGTCCCACGCTGTCGTTGGCTTCCCGGATCATGCGAAACAGTTCGCGCTGGATCCAGAGGTCTTCTTGGGCCAGCCAGGCTTCCTCGAAGGAGGCGATGTCGGTTTTCCATTCGCCGGCCACGTAGGTGAAAAACTTGCTTTTTTCGGGCGGATAGCTGTTCGGTTCGTAGGGCCACGAACCTAGTTGCACAACGCCGTGCCCATCCGGCCCGACCGGCTCGACCAGTTGCAAGATCGAATGGATTTGGCTTTTGTACTCCCGGGCAAAGTCGATGCGCTCGTCGGCGGTGAAGGGGTCGAAGAAGTATTTGGACTTGTAATAGGTCACGGCCACGAATTCGCCGGGCTGAATGCTCGACCAATCCAAGACTTTTTCTCCTTCCTTGGCCTCTTGGCGGCTCACTTTGAGAACTTCCTTGGCGGTGCGGCGGATGGTGTACTCTTTCTTCTCACGCCCGACCAACACGGCGAAGATCTCGTTGACGGACTTGACCACCCCATGGATGAGGTCCTCGCCATCGGCCGGCCATTCATTCTCATCCGCCTTGGGTTCGCCGAGAATTTTCACCTCGGTCGCGAACCAGCCCTTGCGAAAGTCGTACTTGTTCTCAAAATTCACGGGAAAGGTGGCGATTTCTTCCTGTTCGTCGAAGGCGTTGCGATGAACAACCGACTCCTTCGACTTGCGTTCGTCGGCAACTTGTTTCTGTTTGTCTTTGACCTTCTGGCCGACCGCCGGGCCCGGCTTGGCGATCTTTTTCGCCATCTCGACCACTTCTTTGCGCTCTTTATCAATGCTGGCGCTGACCGAGGTGATGAGAATCCCGATGGCCGTCAGAATCAACGGCACCGTCACGGCGAGCAAGACCCAAAAGCGGTGCTTGAGGAGCATGTCTTTGTCGAACTTGATTGGCACGGCAAAATCCTCATTCGAGTTTTCGGGGCGGGTTTGGCTGCGCTGCCCTTCGCGCCGCAGCAGCGGCGGGCGTCTCCGCCGGGGACGGATGTTATTTCTTCTCCTCCGCGGCGGGAGTCGCATCCTTCCAGACGAACAACAAGATGAACTCGGTCCGCGGCTGCAAGGGCACGGCCGATTTGGAGGCGCTGGTCGTGCCCGTGGCGGCGTTGCCCTGCGGCGCCGAACTGCTCGTGCCCATCGGCCCGGGTCCCAGGCTGCCGGCGCCGGGTTTTCCCGTGGCGGAACCGACAGCACCTAATCCGGTGCCAAGCCCTCCGCCGCCGCCTTCGGCCAAGACGGCGCTGGCCACCTCGCCCAACGGGTGCCACCCATCGCGGCTGACGGTCTTGGTATCGCTTTGGCTGCTTTCGCCGCTCGACGACTGGCCCGGCTGAACGCCGACGCCGCCGGGAGGAGTCGAGCCGGGTTTGCCGATGGCCCCAAAGGCGGCCGCCGCGGCGCCGCCGCTGGAGGAGGCATCTTCCCCGCGAATCAGCGATTTCAGGGCACTGGTTTTGATATGAACGAAAATACCCGGTTCCGGGTCCTTGACTTTCTCGACCTTGTACAAGACAAAGAAACCGACATGGTCCAGGACGTGTTTTTTCATCGCTGAGTCGACCACCGCCTTCTTCTGCGGGTCCCATTCCTTGCTGAGCGGCAGTTTTTCGTTGGGCCGCGGCGGCACATAATCGTTGACCCGATCGTTCACGTTGGGCTGCTCAGGGTACTTGAGGTTTTCCAGCAAGGTGTGCTCTATGAACTTTTGCCCCTTGTCGTGATACGTGTAGCCGCGAATCTCAACGACCCATCCCTTGCTCGGCAGATCTTTTTCGCTCTCGATCGCCTGTTGCTCTTCGCTTTTCATGCCGGGCAAGGTGGGCGCATCTTTCTTGAGCTTCTTGAAAAAAGGAGCCAGATCATCCGAGTACAGGGCATTGATGCCCTCGATGCTGATCTGAATGAGGTGCTTCTTGATGAATTCGTCTTCTTCGGCCAGTTTTTGCGCGTTGACGGCGATGTTGCCCTTGGGAAACCGGCGGCGATCGTAGGCGAACAGAGCGCTCTCCGCTTCCTTCGTTTTGTACGTCTGGAGGACGTTGAGCTTGTTGTACGATCGCGCCTCGGTCGTCAACTTCGCCCCGTAAGGCTGAGGCAAGGCCATGTTGATGTACTGGATCAGCAACGGCCATTGCATTCGTTCCTTGACGCCGGCCCCGATCTTGTCGAGTGCCTTTTCGCTCGCTTCGATTTCCTTTTTGATGTTGTTGACGTCGTTCTCAAAGTCGCTGCGGAGCTTCAGCGCTTTTTTGGCCTCCTCGATCGCCGCCTTGACCTCCGGCTTGGTATAGTTGCTGCGGGCCATGCTTTGGCCCAGCGTCATGCCGAAGACCATCAACAGCAGGGCTGCCGCCGCGGCCACCGCCCACGGCTTCTTGCCGCGCACGATCCGTTCGACGCGCACCTCGTACGGCAACAGGTTCGTTTGCAATTTCGTCTGCTTCAGCCCTTGCAGCGCCAGGCCGTACGGCACGCCGAAGCTCATGATGTTTTCGCTGAACTGCGGGGCGCTGAGCACGGCGTCGCCTTGGACGCGCTCGAACGTCGCCAGCTTGCGGACTTCCAAGCCCAGCTTTTCCTGGAGGTACTTTTGCATGCCCGGCAGGCGGAAGGCGTTGCCCAGGCCGATCATGTACTGGATATTGGCATCGCGGTGGGTGTTGGTGAAGTAGCCCAGCGACCGCTGCACTTCGCCCACGAAATCGTTGAGCACCGGCTTCAAGGCGGCGAGGATCTTCTTCAGCTCCGGCGATTTCACGGCGTTGCGCTTGAGGTGCTCGGCCTTGGCAAACGTCAGCTTCATGTCCTTGGTGAGGGCCCGCGTGAAATGGTTGCCCCCCAGCGGGATCGGCCGCTGCCAGATGATTTTGTCGCCATCGGTGATGACCAGGTTCGAGTTGTCCGTACCGATGTCCAAGGCCACCACACAATCCCGCTTTCCCTCCTCTCCTTGGCGCTCTTGGCTCAGCAAGTCGTAGGCGACGTAGTTGACCAACGCCAACGGCGCCATCTGAATGATGTGCACTTCGACATTGACATCCTTGAAATGCTGCAAGGCGCGATTGATCATATCGCGCTTCATGGCGAACAAGCCGATTTCCGTTTCCAGGGCAAAGCCGTCGGTCACCGTGCCTTCGTTGATCTTTTGAAAATCCCAGACGACCTCTTCCAGAGGAAACGGAATCTGCTGCTTGGCCTCGAACCGCACGATGTCGACGATCTTCTTTTCCTCGACCGGCGGCAGCTTGACAAACCGGGCCAGACCGCTCTGCCCCGGCACGCCGATCACGACCAGGTCGCCCTTGAGCTTGTTGCGCGACAAAAACTGCATCAGGGCCTCGCGGATCAACAAGTCCGGGTCGGCGTCCGGCTGGCTGAGAATTTTCGGATGCTCAATATAGTCGAAGGCCGTCGCCGTCACGGCGCCGTCGATCATCTCGAGTCGCAAGGCCTTGAGAGCGCATTGACCTAAATCAATTCCCCAAACTCCAGGTTGAGGTGTCGCCATGGTGTGGTCCTTGTCGCAGACGGGCTGGGGCGGTCGTGATCGTGAGCGAAGGGATCCAGACCTGAGGTACCTCCCATGCGGGCGAGCTACGGGATCGCCGCCGCACCCTTGTTAATTGAACTTACCAAGACTTTGCCGGCTTTGTCAACAGCCGAGCCGGTTCTCAACGTAGTTTTTCTAGCGATCGTGACGGCAACGCCGAGCGGCACAGCCCGCGCTTCTCGCTCGCCGCCCATTCATGGCGTTGGCGGTTGGGCACAGCCTCGGTGGCGCGGCCGGGGCCTCAGCCGCCGGTCGCCGCCGGCGGTCGAACCAACGGTGCCCCGCCCGGCCCACGACGGGGCGTCCCCGGCGCAGCGCGCCGCACCTCCGGGGCGCCGACTAGCGGGAGGCCCGGCGGCGGCCTCGGCCACAGCATTAGAAGTTTTGATGATGCCGTCGATTGATATTATTTTTCGAGATGATATGATGTCGGCATGCACTTAGCCTCGTTGAAAGTGTTCTGCGACGTGGCTCGGCAGCGGTCGTTTTCGCAGGCCGCACGGGTCAATGATCTAACGCAGTCGGCGGTGAGCCAAGTGATCTCGCAGCTCGAGCGGCGGATGCGCACGCGCTTGATTGATCGCAGCACCCGGCCGTTGCAGTTGACGGCTCTGGGACAAGCGTTCTTCGAGGGGTGCCAGGCCCTGCTGGCGCAGTACGACGAGTTGGAAGCGTCGATTCGCTCGGCGTGCGCCGAAGTGGCGGGGACGGTGCGGATCGCGGCCATCTATTCCGTTGGCCTCAGCGACATGGGGCAGTACGTGCGGCGCTTCACGGCGCGGCAGCCCAAGGTCCACATCCACATCGACTACCTGCATCCCGACGAAGTGACGCACCGCGTCGTCGAGGGGATTGTTGATCTGGGGCTGGTCTCGTTTCCCCGCAAGACGTCGGAGTTGGCGGCCGTGCCCTGGCGCGACGAAGAGATGGTCTTCGTCTGTTCTCCGAAGCATCCCTTGGCCGGGCGCCGCGCCGTGCGGCCTACGGACCTCAACGGCCATCGCTTTGTCCATTTCGACCGCAACCTCGTCATTCGCCGGCGGATCGACAAGTTTCTCCGCGAGCAACGGGCGACGGTGGAAGTCGCTTGCACCTTTGACAATATCGAGAACATCAAACAAGCGGTCGCCGTCGATGCCGGCGTGGCCCTGCTGCCGGCGCCGACCGTGCACCGCGAAGTCGAGGCGGGGACGTTGGTGGCCCGGCCGTTGGCGGGTTGTCGCTTCGTGCGTCCCTTGGGCATCATCCACCGGCGCCAACGACTCAGCGCGGCGGCGCGCGGCTTTATGGAATTGCTGCTGGAACAGGGGCAAGTGCCGGCGGCCAACGGCACGCCCCGATGACGTCGTCGAAAGGTAGTACTCTCATGGCGGCTTGGCAACCCGGACCTCAGGGGCTTTATGATCCGTGGTACGAACACGACGCCTGCGGCGTCGGTTTTGTCGTCGATCTGAAGAACCGCAAGTCGCACGCGCTGATCGACAAGGCGCTGCAAATTCTCGACAATCTCGAACACCGCGGCGCCTGCGGCTGCGAACCGAACACGGGCGACGGCGCCGGCATCCTCGTGCAACTGCCGCACAAGTTTTTCGTGAAGAAGGCCGCCGAGTGCGGCGTCAGCCTGCCCCCGCCGGGGGAGTACGGCGTCGGCGTCTTTTTCCTGCCGCAAGACGACCAGGATCGCGCTCG
>JANWVS010000510.1 GCA_025056835.1 Gemmataceae bacterium
GGCCGCGCTCTGTGTCGCGCACATGCCACTGGGCCAGGAGCCGAGCGGCGTCGTCGCCCGATTCCAAACAACGGCGCAGTTGATCGGGATGCATGGCGTTCGAGCCGACAACGATCAAATCAACGGCAACGACCGGCGCCGTGGCGGATCCGCCGCTCCTGGCGGTGGCGACGACCACCCGGCCCCCTGACCGACGCCGCTGCTCGGCTCCCCGGGTTCGGTTGTTTCCACCCGGCCGAAGAGCGTGAAGGCCGAAGCCTGGTCGATCCACACGTTCACCGTCGCCCCCGTCAGACGCGGGTTGCCGTCGAAGACAACGATGTGATCGGTCCGGGTCCGACCGGTCAATTGCATAGGACCGCCGTCGAGTTTCCAGGCGTTTTTGCTTGGCCCTTCCACAAGGACCTCGACCCGGCGACCGATGAAACGCCGATGGTCCGCCAGGCTGACCTCGGCCTGAAGTGCCAGCAGGTCGTTGTTCCGCCGCTTCTTGATTTCTTCGGGCACGTCGTCAGCGTACAGCTCATACGCCTTGGTGCCGGGACGGGCGCTGTACTTGAAGATGAAGCTGTTCTTGAACCCCGCGGTCCGCACCAAGTCGCACGTCCTGGCAAACGATGCTTCGCTCTCGCCGCTGAAGCCGACGATGAAATCGCTGCTGATGGCCACGCCGGGGATGCGCTCGCGACAGCGGGCCAGCATGTCGCGATAAAACTCGACCGTGTACAGCCGCTTCATGCGTCGAAGCACTTCGTTGCAGCCCGACTGCGCCGGCACGTGCAAATACGGACAAACCTTCGGCAAACTCCGCACGGCGTCGAGCAGATCGTCGCTCATATCCTTGGGGAAGTTGGTGATGAATTTGATCCGCTCGATGCCGGCGGTGTCGTGGATCATCGCCAGCAGATCGCTGAGGCGCGACGAGCCGTGGCGGTAGCTGTTGACCGTCTGTCCCAACAGCGTGACTTCCTTGCAGCCCTCGGCGGCGAGTTGGCGCACCTCGGCGACGATGTCCGCCGCGGGCCGGCTTTGTTCGGGTCCGCGGACATTGGGAACCACACAGTAGGTGCAGAACTTGTCGCAGCCGATCATCACCCGCACGTAGGCTTGAAAGCGATTGGGCCGCAAGGCTGGGTCGCGGAGCGGATCGTAGCTTTCGAAACTCCGTTCGACCTCCTGCCGCGGCTCGGTCCGATCGAGGCTCACGGCCATCTGAAATGTTCCGGTTTCCTGTACCGTGCGAATCAGCCTGGGGAGCTGGGCGAGCTGGCCGGTGCCGACGATCAGGTCGACGTGCGGCGCTCGCTTGCGGATCAGCTCCTGGTCCTTCTGGGCCATGCAGCCGAGCACACCGAGCACTTTGTCGGGGTTCCTGTGCTTGTGGGCGCGCAACCGCCCCAAAGCGCTGTAGATCTTGTCCTCGGCGTGTTGCCGGACACTGCACGTGTTGAACAAGATCACGTCGGCCTCTTCCGGAACGTGCGTCAATTCGTAGCCCTGGCGGCGCAGACTCCCGACGACCAGCTCGCTATCGAGCACGTTCATCTGGCAGCCGACGGTTTCGAGATAGACCTTGCGCGACATGCAGATTATTCTAAGCGATGACCCTCGCGTGGAGCAGGCCACTGCCAGCGCGCTTGCGAAGCGCGTGGTCGGGAGACGCCGAGCCGGCAGGGCGGTTGATGGTACCATAAGTCCTTTTGCGTCGGTCGTGAAACGGGCCGGCTCCTTCGAAAAATTGCGAGGTGCGCCCCCATGGCGCCGCCCTGGATTTCTCGCAAAATTCAGGAAACAAGCGTTGACAACCGCCGCTGGGCGCCTTTAGATTACTAGGCGAGGGCGTGATCCATGGCGTGCTTAGTCCGGCTGCTTTTGTTGGACCTTACCCTCCCGACCTGGGAGTGGTCCTAGGTACGCCGTCATTTGATCCACCACCAACCATGACGTGACTGACCCTGGGACCTGCGTGTTCCGGGGTTTTTTGTTGAATGGGAGTCTGCCATGGCCGAGCGTTTAATTATTTTCGACACCACCCTCCGCGACGGCGAACAATCGCCGGGCGCCAGCATGAACCTGACGGAAAAGCTGGAAATCGCCCACGCCTTGCAAGAACTGGGCGTGGACATCATCGAAGCGGGGTTCCCGATCGCTTCGCCGGGCGACTTCGAGGCGGTGCAGGCCATCGCCACCCAAATCGAGGGGCCGACGATTTGCGCCCTGGCCCGCTGCAATCCTGGCGACATCGACCGGGCCTGGGAAGCGCTGCGGCCAGCGGCCAAGCCGCGAATCCATGTCTTTTTGGCCACCAGCGCCATTCATCGGGAGTTCAAACTGCACATGGCCAAAGATGAAATCGTCCGCCGAGCGATCGACGGCGTTCGTCGGGCCAAAGGCTACGTCGACGACGTCGAGTTCTCGCCGGAAGACGCCGCCCGCACCGAGCTGGACTTCCTCGCCGAAGTGGTGGAGGCCGCCATCGACGCCGGCGCCACCACGGTCAATATTCCCGATACCGTCGGCTTCGCCGTGCCCGAGCAATACGCCGGCGCGATCCGCTACCTTAAGCAGCATGTCCGCAATATCGACAAGGCAGTCATCAGCGTCCATTGCCACAACGACCTCGGGCTTGCCGTGGCCAACAGCCTGGCAGCCCTGAAGGAAGGCGCCCGCCAGGTGGAATGCACGATCAACGGCATCGGCGAACG
>JANWVS010000511.1 GCA_025056835.1 Gemmataceae bacterium
CAACGTGACGGCGGCGAGCCGCGTGGCGGCCCGGGTCTTCTTGAGCAAGGTGCCGGTCATCGCCGCGGCCTGGGACTATGTGCGCGCCGGCATCGCGCCGGGCGGCACGCATGCCAATCGCCGCTTCTTGATGGATTGGGTCGACTACGCCGCCGACATCTCCAAGGAGGAGCAACTGCTGCTGTGCGATGCGCAGACCTCCGGGGGTTTGCTGGCCGCCGTGGCTGCCGACCGGGCCGACGCCCTCTTGGGCGACTTGCACGCCCGCGGCGTGACCGACGCCGCCGTTATCGGCCGCATTGAAACCGGACCGGCAGGCAAAATCGTCGTCGAGCGGTAAACGGCCTGCGAGCGGCCGCAGACGTCTCAATCGTTGTCGGCGCGGAGGCGCACCGCCCGGGAACCGATCCGGGCCATGAAGCGGACCTTTTGATCCGGCGACAACTCGTTGATGTACCGGCGGCGGACGGCATCGATCCAGCGCACCGGCCGGCCATGATAATCGGTCACCACGCGCACCAGCACGGGTCCGGGGTGTTGCCAGATGCCGCGGAGCTTGGCATCGATCTCGCCATTGTCGAGGATCTCTTGATAGGCCAGCCCCCAGCCCTGGGCCAAGGCGCGATAATCGAGACGGGCCAGGATCGTTGCCGTCGTCCGCAGATAGGCCGAGTTCTGAAGTTCTTGCATGTAGCGGTACGATTGATCGTCGATGACGAAGAACTTGACCGGCAAATCTTCGCGGGCGGCGGTCGACGTTTCCATACCGGACATCAAGAAGCAGCCGTCGCCGGTGATGGTGAAGACCTGTCGGCCCGGTTCGATACGCTGAGCGCCGATGGCGGCAGGGATCGACCAACCCATGCCCTGGTTGTTGGTGGGGTTGAAGAAGGTCCGCGGTCCCGTGGCGGTGAAGCCTTCGGCCATCCAGTACTGCGAGAGGGTGACGTCGACGAAGGCGAGGGCGTCGCAGGCGGTATGTCGCCGCAGGGCGCGGTAGAACACCATGAGATCCACGCCGCACCGGTTCATCGGCGTCTCGAAGGCCCGAATTTCCTGAGCGCGTTCGCGGGCGATGGCTTCGCAAAGGCGGCGATCGGGCGGCCGACGCAGTTGCTCCGCCTGGGCCAACGCGGCGCTGAGGAAAACGCCGGCGTCGGCATGGACGCAGACGGTCGTCCGCATGATCCGGCCGAGGTTGTCGCGATTGATATCGACGTGGATCAAGGTGCGGTGCTGCGGTTGCCCATAGAACCCCGTCGAGACCTCGCTGTACTTGACGCCGATCGCCAGGAGTACGTCAACCGTCTTGAAGATCTCCTCGGCCGTCTTGGTTCCCTGCGGACCGTAGCCCCAGCCGCAAGCGAGAGGATGCGATTCGGCGATGACGCCCTTGCCGGCCAGGCTGGTGGCGACCGGGGCTTGCAGCAGCTCGGCCAGCTCAACCAGGGAAGGCGCATAGTCCATGCAACCGAGGCCGGCATAGATGCCGACACGCTGCCGCGGATGACTCATGAGGGCGAGGGCGTGGCGGGCCGCAGCCTCGTCGAAGGGGACAGCAGCCGGCGGCAGGGGCGGCGAGTTGAACCGGCCTTGCTCGATCAACAGATTGTACGGAATCACCACGCCGACCGGCCCCGGTTCGCCCGCCCGGGCCAGGTTGAAGGCCTGGCGGATCACCTGGGGTATTTCGCCGACGTTTTGCACCGAGAACGTCTCTTTCGTGACCGGCCGCAGCAGGGCTTCTTGATCGAGAGAATGGACCTGGAACGGCCGCTGCCGGCGGCCGTTGGCGACGTCGCCGACCAGGCACACCACGGGAATGCTGTCGAGAAGCGATTCCCCCAAGCCGGACAGGGAATTGGTCAGGCCCGGACCGGGGACGACGCACAAGACACCCGGCTGACCGGTGACTCGGGCGTAGCCATCGGCCATGGCAGCGGCGGAGAATTCATGAGTGCAGAGCAGGTAGGGCAGCCGCCGGCTCTTCATGGCGTCCCACAGCTCGTTTTCCTGGGCGCCCGGAATGCCGTAGACGCAGGCCACGCCCTCGTGAAGTAGGGTCTCGACGACGGCCTCGGCACCGGTCATGGGACCGCGCACCCAACCGGCGGCACGGCGCTGCAAGGGACGGGCCTCGGCGGTCGGTACCGCGGCGGCGGCAGCACAGGTCGCACCGACAACCCGGAGTAGTTCACGTCGCGAAAGGTCCATGGGCGCGCCTCCGTGCGCGAACGACGGTTCGCTTCCTGGTCATCGGCATTTGCCTACACCGGCTTCAGCCCTTGGGCGCGTGGCGGCCGCGCAGGCCAGCGCCCCGCCAAGCCGACCCTGGACGCGGCCGTTACGACCGCTACTTCTTCGCGCTTTCCACGTAGGAATAGTCGACAAACCCGATCATCATTTCTTCCCAAGTCTGCTCACCCCAGAGCACGAGCTTGGTCGGATCGGGATTGCTGAGGTTGTTGACGGAGTTGTCGAAGACGGCGGTACACTCGATGCGCGTGCCGGCCGGTAAATAGAGCGGCTTCTCGTAACGATAGCTCGCTTGCCAACCGAAGTCGTAGCGCGGCACGGACAGGAGCGTTTCACGGCGGCCGTCGGGGTAAATGGCGTCGTATTGGAAACTTTTGCCGCGCAGGTGCATGTGCGGCGTCAGGTTCCATAAGAGTGCGTCTTGCTTGAACGTGGCGGAGGC